>JAACDS010000397.1 GCA_009936895.1 Pseudomonadota bacterium | reverse complement strand
GCGTTGGGTTTACGCACGGACATCACGATATCTGACCCCGCTAAGAGTGCGCTGCGATCTTCGCTGACAGTGGCTCCCGCTGCCGCGTAGTCCGCATCGGTATACCCCGATGCGTCACCAATGCCGCTTTGCACCGCGACGGTAAATCCTTCTTTGATCAGTTTGCTCGCATTGGCAGGAACCATGGCAGCGCGTACTTCGCCTGGCCAAGTTTCCTTCGGTACTCCGATTTGCATAAAGCCCCCAACGTTGATTGGTCGAATATGTGGCAATTTCCTGAGCACAAAACACTCAGAACGGCGCGAGACGAGATTTCACATCTGGCCGCCTCATTGCGGATCGCAACCTAACAGTGCACCGCACGCCAAAAAAAGGAATAACTCACAAGCAATACATTCCTTTTTGGAAAATCACTCAAATACCCTTTTTCAGCAATTTAACCGTCAAATTGTCTTCGTGACGTGGAGAAAAACGATCCATTCGTTAACGCGCGCCTTGCATGTCACTGTTCGGGTTACCACAATCGGTCACCTGCTCTGGAGAGCCCACCACTCGCGCTTGGGGAGAGAACTTGTGGCCACGTCCAACGAAAAACGTATCAGCAACCGTGCGGCCCTGTTTGCGGTCATTACCGCATTCATCGTCGGCATGGTCGGCACTCTGGCCGTTCGGCCCGTTCATGCCCCCGCCACAGCAATCGGCGCAACGGACACATCGAACCAGGTTGCCCGGATCAGTTGGCGGCTGCCGGTGGTTTTTCAAACCACGATGCCAGTACTCGGCGACAGCCCGGTTTATCTGACCAATACGATCAGGGCAGCCAGTAGCGGTGCCATCGATCTGCAAATTTTTGAACCGGGCGAAATCGTGCCGGCCTTTTCGATCACCGATGCAGTACGCGACGGTAAAGTTTCTGCCGGCTACACATGGCTCGGTTATGACCAAGGCAAAATTCCTGCGTCGCCGCTGATCTCCGCCGTACCCTTTGGCATGGAACCCTGGGAATACAGCGCCTGGTGGTACGAAGGCGGCGGCCAGCAGCTGACGGAATCGCTCTACGCCCGTTACAACATTCACCCGATTTATTGCGGCATGACTGGCCCGGAAACCGCTGGCTGGTTTCGGCGACGTATCGACACCTTGGATGACATCAAGGGTCTGAAAATCCGCTTCGCGGGCCTCGGCGGGCGCGTGATCGAGCGATTAGGCGCCAGTGTCACCATGCTGCCCGGTGGCGAGATCTTTCAAGCGCTTGAGAAAGGAGCCATCGATGCTACGGAATTTGCGCTACCCGTTGTCGACCAATCCCTGGGCTTCAATCGGGTTGCGCCCTATAACTACTACCCTGGCTGGCACCAACCCTTTACCTCATCGCACCTGGTCGTGAACTTGTCGGTCTGGAACACGCTGGGGCGGTCCGATCAAGCCATGTTGGAGCTTGGCTGCACCGCAGCCGTCACTCGTAATCTGGCACAAGCGGAAGCGTTGCAGGGCTCTGTGATCCAGGGTTTTGAGGATATTGGGGTCTCCGCTGAGATTCTGCCAGAACCACTGTTGCGCGAGTTGAACAAAGTGTCGGATCAAATTCTCGAAGAAGAGGCCGCCAAGGATGCGGACTTTGCCGAAATTCTTGCCTCTCAGCGCGCGTTTCGCACTCAGTACGCAGAGTGGAAATCTCGAGCCTATTTGCCCAGAGACTTTTGATGGCTCAGAAGAAAGACTATCTACCTCATACCCGTTGGTCTCAGCGGATTGACCGAGTAGCGGATCGGGTTGGTCACGCTATCTCCTACGTCTGGCTGATATTGCTCGGGGTCATCATGATCAATGTGCTCATGCGCTACGTTTTCAACGAGGGTCGCATTGAAATGGAAGAACTCCAATGGCACCTGTATTCCATTGGTTTTCTCCTGGGCCTCGGCTACGCCTACCAAGCCGACGCTCACATTCGCGTCGACGTTCTGCATGAGCGACTTCGTCATCGCACCAAGGCTTGGATAGAGCTTTACGGCATCCTCTTGCTGCTCTTGCCCTTCATCGCCCTCGTGCTGATTTACAGCGTTCCCTTTGTCGCTTCGTCCTATGCGGTTGCCGAGGTCTCCGCGTCACCGGGCGGACTGCCGTTGCGTTGGCTGATCAAAGCCGTTTTGCCAGTGGCATTTTTTCTACTGCTGATGACCGTCATCGCCAGAGTGATTCGAGTCTGGCACTTCTTATTTCTCTCCTCTCACTTGGACTCGTCCGCGGTTAATGACGGAGATCGCCATGCCAGCAAATGAAATTCTCGCCATTGGCATGTTCATCAGTTTCATCGCTCTCGTGTTTACAGGGTTTCCAGTCGCT
>JAACDS010000070.1 GCA_009936895.1 Pseudomonadota bacterium | reverse complement strand
CTCTCCGATTTCGACTATCACCTGCCCGAGCAATTGATTGCTCAACGGCCGCTACCTGAACGCACGGGATCCCGCCTGCTGCAATTGAATCATCAGGGGCTGACTCATGGCACCTTTGACGATTTGGCGAAACAAGTGCGGGCGGGCGACCTGCTGATTCTAAACGATACCCGGGTGGTGAAAGCCCGTGTCCAGGCGGTGAAAGATTCCGGCGGTACAGCAGAAATTTTGCTTGAGCGTGTTCTGCTGCCCGAGGACGGGCATGTTAGCACCTCAAGTGCACAGGCCTTGTGTCAGGTGCGGGTGAGCAAGCCCCTCAAGGCCGGTCGATTTCTGACCGTGGAGGGTGCTCGGATTGAGTGTCTGGGCAGACAGGGCGAGTTCTACCATCTGCGCTTCCCGGGACCTGTGTTCGATTTTTTGCAGCGTTACGGTGAGTTGCCACTGCCGCCCTACATACAACGTGATGGGGAATCTGAGCCTGACGACGGCGTGGTAGATGAAGAACGCTACCAGACGGTCTTTGCGCGCAACCTTGGAGCGGTGGCTGCGCCGACAGCGGGCCTGCATTTTTCTGAGGCGTTTCTCCAAGAATTGCAGGCGCAAGGGGTTGAGATAGAGCATGTCACCTTGCACGTTGGGGCGGGGACTTTTCAACCCGTGCGTCGTGAGGATCTGTCGACTCATGTGATGCACGAAGAGCACTACGAGATTCAACCCGATGTGGTGGCGCAAATTCAGAAAACCCGAGCCGAGGGTGGGCGGGTGATCGCCGTTGGCACAACGGTTATCCGCACCTTAGAGGCGGCTGCGGCTGACGGCGTGTTAACCGCAGGTACCGGATCGACGCGTCTGTTTATTACTCCCGGCTTTTCCTTTCAGGTGGTCGACGCGCTGGTCACAAACTTCCATTTGCCCAAGTCGACTCTGATGATGTTGGTCTGTGCCTTTGGTGGTTATGAGCCGGTGATGCGGGCCTATGCCGAGGCGGTGAAAGAAAGTTACCGATTTTTCAGTTATGGCGACGCCATGTTTATCGAGAGAGTTCATGTTTGAAGTATTGACCCAGGACGGCGGGGCGCGACGCGGCGAACTGACGCTGCCGCACGGCAAAGTGCAAACGCCGGTTTTTCAGGCCGTCGGCACCTATGGCACGGTGAAAGCCATGACCCCCAAGGATCTGCGCGATGTGGGTACCCAAATGCTGCTGGGCAATACCTTTCACCTGATGCTCCGCCCCGGCGATGAACGTATTCGCGATTTGGGTGGGTTGCATGAGTTTATGCAATGGGATGGCCCGATTTTGACGGACAGCGGTGGTTTTCAGGTGTTCAGTCTGGGTGACCTGCGTAAGATGACCGAGCACAGTGTGGTGTTTCGTTCACCCGTAAATGGGGATCGCGTTGAGCTGACCCCGGAATCGTCAATTCAAGTGCAGGGTAATTTGGGGTCCGATGTGGTCATGGTCCTCGATGAATGCACCGCGCATCCAGCGACACATGCCGAGGCTAAAACCTCCATGGAGTTGTCCATGCGCTGGGCAGCACGATGCAAAAGCACCTTTGAAAAAGAACGTGACCGCAGTATGAACCCTGGCTCCAGACTGTTTGGCATTGTTCAGGGCGGTATGTTCGAAGATCTGCGCACCGACAGTTTGCGTGGTTTACAGGCTATCGAATTTGACGGATACGCCATTGGGGGGCTGTCCGTGGGAGAGAGCAAGGAAGATATGAAGCGCGTGCTGACCCATATCACCCCCGAAATGCCGGAAAACAAACCCCGCTACCTGATGGGCGTGGGCACGCCTCAAGACTTGGTGTTGGCGGTGAGTCGCGGAGTGGATATGTTCGACTGCGTGATGCCGACTCGAAATGGACGCAACGGTTATTTGTTTACGTCCACCGGGGTCATAAAAATCCGCAACGCCCAGCACAAAAGCTCGGATATTGCGTTAGACGAACAGTGCTCTTGCTACACATGTGAGAATTTTTCTAGGGCCTATCTGCATCATTTGGATCGCTGCGGCGAAATGCTTGGCGCCATGCTGATGACCCAGCACAATTTGCATTTCTACCATAATTTGATGGCTCAATTGCGCCGTTCTATCGAAACCGGTACATTTCGCAGCCTCGCTACATCCCTGCAAAACCAATGGAATTGTGATCATGAACTTGTTTGAAACAACCGCACACGCTGCGGAAGCCGCCGGCGCTGGTCCTGACGCCGGACTGATCAATCTGATCATGCTTGGCGGCTTCGTCGTCATCTTTTACTTCCTGCTGATTCGTCCGCAAAACAAGCGCCGCAAAGAGCACGATGCTTTGGTCGGCGGGTTGAGCAAGGGTGACGAAATTGTGACCGCTGGCGGTATTGTTGGACAAATTACGAAGGTCGAAGACGAGTTCGTCAAAGTACAGGTTGGCGATAGCGTCGAGATGCGCATTCAAAAATCGTCAGTGGGTGCGACTCTGCCCAAGGGTACGATCAAGTCGCTGGACTAGGCTGACGTGCTCAGGCGACTCACTCAGAGTTGCCTTGCCGGACTTTGGCCCCACATACCCTTTGAGCCACAAACCTGAGATCGCGCAGAGACTGCGCAATACATAACTCGAGTTTCGGCGGTTTTGCCGGACGCTAAGAGGATGGGATGACAAACGACGACGATACGAGATCGCAGAATGATGGTGAGACGGGGGGGACCCTGCTCGGCGCGCCGTCGCGCCGTGGTCCAATGAACGTTTTTCCACTGTGGAAGTACATGCTGGTTGGCGTGATCTGCGTGCTAGGCGCGATCTACGCTGCGCCTAACGTGTTTCAGCCCGATCCTGCGGTGCAGATCAGAGCGTTAGACAGCGACGCTTCTGTTGGGGTTGCCCAGCGAGCCCAAGTGGCAGCGACCTTGAGCGACGCCGGCATTGACGTCATCGCAATTGAAGACGAGGGTAGTTCATTGTTGGTTCGTCTTGCAGACGAAAGCACTCAGCTAGGTGCTCGCGTGCTTATTGCAGAGACGCTAAATGCCAATTCCGTGGACTTTGTTGTTGCATTGGCTCAGGCGTCGACGACGCCACAATGGCTGCAAAATTTGGGCGGTAAGCCTATGTCATTAGGGCTCGATTTGTTTGGCGGCGCCCACTTTTTGCTTCAGGTAAATATGGATGACTACATCGCCGGTGTGGTCGATAACAGCGCGGAGGGTATGCGCGATGCCCTGATTGATCAGCGGATTCGATTTTTACCGAATCGCAACTGGATCAATGGCCGAACAATTACCATCAGTTTCCGTGATAACGAAACGCGCTCTGCTGCAAGAGAAGCCTTGGTGGAGTACCAAGATTTTTTGGTGCAGGAGCGAGAGGTTGGGGGTAACCAAGTTCTGCGGTTCACCCTGACCGACGACAAAATCAGTGCCTT
>JAACDS010000396.1 GCA_009936895.1 Pseudomonadota bacterium | reverse complement strand
GTACAGGTCCGAAAGCAGACGACGCATGGTGAGCAACTCAGCCCCGCCAACGTGGCGATCCGACCATGAAACTTCGAGCAACAGAGAGGCGGCCGCCAAATCCGTTTCTATTGCGGGGGTTTCGGAAGATTCTTCGCTACTGAACAGGGCACGCAATTTATCCAGCACGCTGTAGTGCTCCATTTGTTTGGTCTATGACTGTTGGGTCTATGACTGTTGGGTCTAGGGGCATTAGGGCTGCCATCGCTTCATCAACCAGACTTAAGTCGTTGCTCTTCAGTCTTTTCGCATCGCTGAGAATTTGGCGAAAGCGCCGAGCGCCAGGTCGACCATTAAATGAATGCAGCAGATGTTTGGTCAGCACGTTGAGTTTGACTCCCGCATCTAATTGGGTCGCCATGTAGGCTCGGTAGGTATCCACAATGCCAGCTTCGTCTATGCGGAATTCGGGGCTGAACATGGCTGCCTCAAGAGCGCTGAGGAATCTCGGTTGATGATAGGCGGCTCTGCCGATCATGACGCCATCGGCCCAATCCAGATACCTCATGGCGTGCGGTACGTCAGCAATTCCGCCGTTCATGATCAGTTCCAGATCGGGGTGCCGGGCCTTGATTGCCTCACCTTTTTCCGGCGTCAGAGGTGGAATATCGCGATTCTGGGCCGGCGATAGGCCCCCCAATACGGCTACCCTGGCGTGCAGGTACAAGCGCGAGCAGCCTGCATGCACCAAGGTATCAACAAAGCGCTCCAGGAATGGCAGGTCATGATACTCGTCAGGTCGACTCTTCATCACGATGCCGGTTCGGCATTTGACGGTGACCGGAATGGCGCAGGCTGCCTGCATGGCCCGTACACAGTCTGCTACCAGTTCCGGTTGCTGCATCAGACAGGCTCCAAAGGTACCTTTTTGTACTCGATCAGAGGGACAGCCAACGTTGATATTGACCTCGTCATAGCCCCTAGCTTCAGCCATCGCAGCGCACTCGGCCAGTGCAATCGGATCATTACCACCCAGTTGCACAGCGACCGGATGCTCGCAGGGATCAAAATCGAGCAGGTGATGCTGCTTGCCATAGAGCAGGGCCCCGGTCGTAATCATTTCGGTGAATAGCAAGGCGGACGGCGAATACTGCCGATGCAGAAAACGGCAGTGTTTGTCGGTCCAAGCCATCATCGGGGCTGTGGCGAGAATTTTTTGCATGATCATGGGTCGGTTTTTGAGTGCTAAGTGTAGCAGGACATGGCGCTCGGGCTATTTATCATTCGTGGAGGGACAGTTGAGGGACAAAGGGATTGATGGCTCAGGCCCCTAATCTGCATCGAGAGTCGTTGAAACATTTTGTTTCATTTTCTTACAGTTTTCTCTCCACTATTCCTTCATTTTCTCCCCATGGCTGTGTACGATAGGCGCTAATGCTAAAAGTCGCAGTGACCTCAAAGGTTCAGAGCCGCTCCGATGCTTGCTGTCAAGAGCATGCGCAGATGCATTAACAAGGTTCGAGCTCCGGATGTGAATCACGACTCCAAACGAAGATTTTGAAACAAGACCCTGCAACCAGAAATGTGAGCGCTGAATGAATCATCTGCCGAAACGCCCGCCGTTGAATCAACGATCTCTGAATCAACGTACCATTCGCGAAGCCGTGTACGGCATCGGTATAGGGGTCCATTCCGGTGAAAAAGTTCGGCTGGCCATGCGTCCCTCAGGCCCCGATTCTGGAATTCAATTCCTCCGTACAGACATCAAGGGTGCTCTGCCAATTCAAGCCAGCGCAGAAAACGTGTCCGATACGACCTTGGCAACGACCGTAGCGAATGGTGTCGTGAGTGTTGCGACAGTTGAGCACCTGATGTCCGCCTTATGGGGGCTTGGTATCGACAACCTGATCATAGAGCTCTCGGCTGAAGAAGTGCCGATTATGGACGGCAGCGCGGCCCCCTTCATCGACATGATCGAAAGCGTTGGTGTGATTGAGCAGGACACGGCGCGTCAATTCATTCGGATCACCCGAGAAATTTCCGTAAGTCAGGAGGACGCGATTGCTTCCATCGCCCCTTATGATGGTTTCAAAGCGGGCTATACCTTCGTTGCCAACCATCCCGTTTACGATCGCTTCCCCAAATACGTTGAAATGGACTTTGCGCGCACTTCCTATGTTGAGCAGGTGAGTGGCGCTCGCTCGTTCGGTCTCGAAAAAGAGCTAGCCTATGCCCAGTCCATCCAGAAGTGTCTGGGCTCCAGTCTGGAAAACGCGGTAGGTCTCTCGGACGACGGTGTGCTGAACGAAGGCGGACTGCGTTACGAAGACGAGTTTGTGAAACACAAATTGTTGGATGCCATTGGTGATCTGTACTTGCTGGGTCGACCCATTCTGGGCGCGTTCACGGGGTACAAGTCCGGACATGCGCTGAACAACAAGCTGGCGCACGCGATTCTGCGTTGTGACGATGCCTGGGAGATCGTGACACTGACCACGGGTGCTGAAAACGGTACCGGCGTACCGATTCTGCATACGGCTGCTGGTAGCGCTGGGGTCTGATTCCTGCCTCTCACCCTTGTTTGGACCTGATCGAAGCCCGCGGATTTCGGTTGGTGCCATCCTGAGTCGGCACGATTCGCTGTCCCGACAGCACGTGTCAAAGCCTCGTATATTAATAATTCCCATCAAATTCCCGTTAGGCCGTTGGCTTTGACCTGTCGCGCCACTATACTTTGCGCGGCTTCGCGACCGGCACTCGTGCGGGTGACAGACGGTGCTCCGTAAATGGCGCTTTTTGAGTGTGTCGATGCCGCTATCAGGGGAACGGATTACAGAACGGCGACGGGTCGATCGGGGCTTTAGAAGTGCCTTGGGCCACGTTGGTGTAAATGGGCAACGACGGGATCATATGTTTAAGATTAAAAAAGGGTTGAACCTACCCATTGCTGGTTCGCCAGCCCAGCAGATTGACGATTCTAAAACGGTTCGAAGTGTTGCCATTCTCGGCGATGACTATCCCGGTATGAAGCCTACGATGGCAGTCGCTGAAGGCGAAAGCGTCACTCAGGGGCAGATTCTTTTTTTAGACAAAAAGACCGCTGGTGTGGTCTTTACCTCACCAGTAAGCGGTACGGTTGCCAGTATCAACCGCGGCGCAAAGCGTGCCTTCATTAGCGTCGTGAGTGATGTAGCGGGTGAGGAGGTGGCGTCCTTCCAATCTTACGATGCGTCAGTGTTGGCGACGTTGGACAGACAAGAGGTCATATCTCAGATGCTGCAAAGCGGAGCCTGGACTGCGCTACGTACCCGGCCATTTTCTCGAATCCCTGCGCCTGAAAGCACTCCCAATTCGATTTTTGTTACTGCCATGGATTCCAACCCGTTGGCCGGTGATCCGAAACCGATCATTGCTGCTCGAGAGGCGGAATTTTCAGCCGGGTTGACGGTACTGGGGCGTTTAACCGATGGGGCTGTTCATCTTTGTCAAGACGGTACGGATGCGCTTAAGGCGTCTGATCAAGCCGGCGTGAGCAATCATGTGTTTGAAGGCCCTCATCCAGCAGGTCTGCCCGGCACGCACATTCACTTTATCGACCCGGTGAGCCCGACCAAAACCGTGTGGTTTATCGGTTATCAAGACGTGATTGCCCTCGGGCACCTGTTTTTGCAGGGCACGGTGCTCAGTGAACGAATTGTGGCATTGGGCGGCCCAGGCGTGGCTAATCCGCGGCTGCTGCGCACCCTTGTTGGCGCCAGCTTGGAAGAGCTCACAGCCGGAGAACTGGTTGAAGGCGAACAGCGCGTGATCTCTGGTTCCGTGCTCGCCGGGCACATGTCTCGCGGCCAAAAGGCCTACTTAGGCCGCTACCACGCTCAGGTGTCGGTGATTCCCGAAGACCGTGAGCGCAAGCTGTTCGGTTACCTGACTCCTGGTGCCGGCGTCCACTCGGTGTTTCCAGCCTTTTTGTCCAAGTGGATTGGTGAAAAATCCGTCTCGTTTACCACGACGACTAATGGCAGCACCCGAGGCATGGTGCCAATTGGCACTTACGATGACGTGATTCCCATGGATATCTTGGCCACGCCTTTGATGCGTAGTTTGCTGGTGGGTGATGTGGAGAAAGCCATTGAGCTGGGTTGCTTGGAACTGGATGAAGAAGATGTGGCTCTGTGCACTTACGCCTGTCCGGGTAAATACGAATTCGGGCCGGTGCTTCGCGACTTGCTGACACAAATTGAGAAAGAGGGTTAATTTGATGAGTTTGAGATCTTTCCTCGACGATATTGCGCCTTCCTTTGAGAAGGGGGGCAAGTATGAGGCTCTGTATCCAGCCTACGAGGCTGTCGATACTGCCCTCTACACGCCATCGAGCACGACGGCAGGTGCATCACATGTGCGTGATGGCCTGAATTTGAAGAGGGTCATGATCACAGTGTGGCTTTGTGCTTTTATCCCAGTATTTGCTGGCAGTTATTTCATTGGTTTGAATGCCAACGAAGCAATGCAGGCCATGGGTCTGACCAGTGTGGACAGCTGGCGAGGTATTTTCCTCAACGGTCTGGTGGGCTTTGATCCAAACAGTGTGTGGGACTGCCTCATACACGGATTGGCCTACTTCGTACCGCTTTACATCACCGTGTTTTTAGCTGGCATCGTCTTTGAAATCTGGTTCGCCTCGAAGCGCGGCCACGAGGTCAATGAAGGTTACTTTGTCACGTCGATTCTCTTTACGTTAACGCTGCCACCGTCCATTCCTCTTTGGATGGCGGCTGTCGGCGTAATCTTCGGTGTGGTGATCGCCAAGGAAGTGTTTGGCGGTACAGGCAAAAACTTCTTGAACCCTGCGCTTACCGGTCGTGCATTTTTGTATTTCGCCTATCCCGCCCAAATGTCCGGTGACGCGGTATGGGTAGCCGTTGACGGATGGACTCAGGCCACTCCTTTGGGCAATGCGGCATCGGATCTGCCTTACGGAGTCGACTGGATGTCTGCCTTCATCGGTACCATGCCCGGTTCCGTTGGCGAAACGTCCACCTTGGCTATTTTGATTGCCGGCGTGTTGCTGTGCTTGTCCCGGATCGCGTCATGGCGCGTGATGGCTGGTGTGTTCCTCGGCATGGTTCTGACGTCGTCGCTGTTCAACCTGCTGCCTTCGACCAACCCGATGTTTGCCATGCCTTTCTACTGGCACTTGGTGCTGGGCGGTTTCGCCTTCGGTGCGGTGTTCATGGCGACAGACCCGGTATCTGCGGCGATGACCAACAATGGCCGATGGTTCTACGGCATGCTCATTGGCTTTATGTGTGTGCTGATTCGCGTGGTTAATCCCGCGTTTCCTGAAGGCATGATGCTTGCCATCTTGTTTGGCAACTTGTTCGCACCCTTGCTCGATCACTTCGTCATGCAATCCAACATCAAGCGGAGACTTGCCCGTGGCTAAATTAGATAAGGACAGCTTGGCGAATACATTCCTAATCGCCGTATTTTTGTGCTTAGTGTGCTCCATCGTGGTTTCTTCCATGGCGGTGGCGCTGAAGCCCATTCAGCAGCTCAACAAGGAGCTGGATCAGAAGAAGAATATTCTTCGCGCGGCGGGCATGCTCCCAGCAGATCAAGACGTGTCGGCGGACGGGCGCTCCATCGAAGAACTGTTCGCCGAATTTACGGTACGTGCGGTGGATCTCCAGACTGGCGAATACGTTGACGATGTCGATGTGGTGACCTACGACCCCATCCGAGCGGCCAAGGATTCGGCCACGTCCGTTGCGCTGACGCCAGCGCAAGACATTGCCACATTGCGCCGCAGAGAGAATGTTTCCTTGGTCTATCTCAAGGCGACCGCTTCCGGTATTGAGAAAGTCGTTATGCCGGTAAGGGGCTATGGTCTGTGGGGCACACTCTACGGTTACCTAGCGCTGGATGGCGATCTGAACACCATTGCGGGCCTAGGCTTTTATCAGCACAAGGAAACCCCCGGATTGGGCGGTGAAGTGGATAACAGCAAGTGGAAGGCCTCCTGGCAGGGCGTTCGACTGTTCGACGATATGGGTCAGCCCCAGGTGAAGTTGGTCAAGCAGCGTTCTGCAAGCACCAACCCTGCCGCCAGCTACGAAGTGGACGCACTGTCCGGCGCGACGTTCACGACTAAGGGCGTTGAGAACATGGTGAATTACTGGACGGGTGATGATGGCTTTGGTGCCTATCTGAAGCGTCTGAGATCCAACGGCTTGGCCCAGGGGTAGGGGAAGATCATGGCGACACAAAAAGAAGTATTAATTGATCCGATTTTTAATAACAACCCGATTGCCTTGCAGGTGCTGGGTATATGTTCCGCACTGGCCGTAACCATCAACATGTCGACGACGCTGGTGATGTGCTTGGCGGTGATTTTCGTATGCACCATGTCGAACTTAGCCGTTTCGCTGGTCCGCAATCGGGTACCGACCAACATTCGGATTATCGTGCAGATGACCATCATCTCATCCTTAGTGATCGTGGTGGATCAGGTGCTGCAGGCGGTGGCCTACGACATCTCGAAAAGCCTTTCCGTGTTCGTTGGACTGATCATTACCAATTGTATCGTCATGGGCCGAGCGGAGGCTTTTGCAATGCAAAACGGCCCCGGGCTATCGGCTCTGGACGGGTTTGGCAATGCACTGGGCTACAGCGTGATACTCATCGGCGTTGCGCTGGTACGTGAACCTCTGGGCTCCGGCACCTTGCTGGGTTACGAGATTATTCCCACCGTCGCGAATGGTGGTTGGTATGTGCCCAACGGCCTACTGCTGTTGGCTCCGAGTGCCTTCTTTATTATTGGTTTGTTCATTTGGGCTATCCGGTCGTGGAAGACCGATCAGGTCGAAGAGCCCGAGTTTGAGATTGCTCCGAACGGTCAATACAAGGAGGCAATTTAATGGAACATTATCTAGGCATATTTGTCCGTGCGGTTTTTATTGAAAATATGGCACTCACGTTCTTTCTTGGGATGTGTACGTTTATCGCGATCTCCAAGAAAATCTCCACGGCCTTCGGTCTGGGCGTCGCGGTTGTCGTGGTGCTTGCCATTACGGTGCCGGTTAACAACCTGATCTTTAATCTGTTTTTGCGGGAGGGCGCATTGGCTTGGGCCGGTTTCCCCAATGTGGACCTGAGCTT
>JAACDS010000069.1 GCA_009936895.1 Pseudomonadota bacterium | reverse complement strand
AGTAATACCGTGAAATCACCGCCGCCGCCTTTTTTGCTCTCGAAAGACCAGCGTTCTGCATTGTCTTGGTCATGGTCGCGTTTACCGGCGCGCTGTCCTACGCGACTGATCGGCGTCCAGCAGCCCTGGCTGAGCACTTCGTTGATGGCGTCGCTGTCACTGGGTGCGATCACCAGTCCGTCGCTGGGAATGGTGCGCATCAGTAAATGGAATTGGGCTTGAATGGTGGCCAGATCCGGGAAAATGTCCGCGTGATCGTATTCAAGATTGTTCAGCACCACAGTGCGTGGCCGGTAGTGAACAAACTTGGAGCGTCGATCAAAATAGCTGGTGTCGTATTCGTCGGCTTCCACGACGAAGAATGGTGTTTCACCCAACCGGGCGGATGCCGAAAAATTGGCGGGGGCCCCGCCAATTAAGTAACCCGGAGCCAAGCCCGCGTAATCGAGTATCCACGCCACCATACTCGCCGTCGTCGTTTTGCCGTGTGTGCCGGCAACAGCAATGACCCAGCGATCATGGAGCAATGTATCGCCCAGCCACTGCGCGCCGGAGGTGTAACGAAGGCCCTTGTTCAAGACGTATTCTATGGCCTCATTGCCTCGCGGCAGATTTGCGTTGCCGACGATGACCAAGTCCGGTGCGGGCTCCAGTTGTTCTGAGCGAAAGCCATCAAAGACGGTAATGTTTGCTGCCGCGAGCAGATCCGACATGGGCGGATAAATCTTGCCGTCGCTGCCGCTGACCTCAAAGCCGAGCTCTTTGGCGAGCAGCGCGAGGCTACCCATCAGTGTGCCGCCGATGCCCAGAAAGTAGAGGTGTCCTTGCATATAAGAGATCCCTGTCTAGTCGCGCGGTACAACCGCACCGGAATGAGTCTGGGTTAAGTTTGACCCACCGCCAGTTGCCCGAGGGCTACGGTGACCAAGGTCAGCAAAAATGCAAGGGCCACCCCCATCGCCATATGTATTTCCATTGCCTTATGCAGAATGTAGCCAAAAACAAGGATGCTCCAGAAAAAGATGATCAGGGCGAGGGTTGTCATAAAGTCCACACCCAAAAGACGCATGAGTGTAATGCAGCATCCAATTACCAGATTCAGCAGTAGGTCGCAGCCAAAGTAGGCGGTAAGCGTTGGGGTCAGCCGGTTACCTTTTCCCACCAAACTCAAAAGGCCATAGACGATCAATGCTTGAGCGGCCAAGTTCGTCAGAATGGTCGTAGCAACCGTTGTTGCCGGCTGGGTGCCTATACTAACGGAAATTATCAGGCTAACCGCGATGTTGATCGATGTAATCATTAGGAGCAAAAAACTGCTCGCCGGAAGGTGCTCGGGTCCGTCCTTTAGTTGCGCAATACGCCAAAACAGAGAAAATATGGGAAGCATTAGACTTTCTGGAATTTGTTGAGAGAAATTGTCGCACAAAAGCGGCGCTTCACCGACAATTGCATGCTGGCAAGTTTGTCATACCGATCTACCAAAATTCCCGTTCGAGGAGCTATCATGCCCAAGCCAAATGCCTTTTACGCCCAGTCCGGTGGTGTGACCGCTGTTATTAACGCGTCGGCCTGTGGCGTGATCGAGACGGCTCGTGCCAATAAAGCGACGATCGGAAAAGTGCTGGTTGGTCGAAACGGTATTCTTGGCGCGCTAAACGAAGAATTAATTGATACGTCGAAAGAAACCAAGAAGGATATTGCTGGACTACGCAGCACACCGGGCGGTGCTTTTGGCTCCTGTCGGTTCAAGCTTAAATCGCCGGAAGAAGATGCTCGGGAATATCACCGCCTGCTTGACGTCTTTAAAGCCCACAACATTCAGTACTTTTTCTACAACGGCGGGGGCGACTCTCAAGATACTGCTAACAAAGTCTCGCGGCTGGGGAAGAGCATGGGTTATCCCTTGCAGGCCATTGGGATTCCGAAAACCGTCGATAACGATTTACCCTTTACGGACACCTGTCCCGGTTTTGGCTCCGTGGCCAAGTACGTGGCAACGTCGACCAAGGAAGCTGCTCTAGATGTTGAGTCTATGTGCGAAAGCTCGACAAAGGTGTTTGTGCTAGAGGTCATGGGGCGTCACGCCGGCTGGATCGCTGCTGCTGGGGCTCTGGCCCAAGAAAATCCCGACGATGCGCCTCACATCATTTTGCTGCCTGAAGTGGCCTTCGACAAAAAGGCGTTTTTGGCCAAGGTGAAGGCGACGGTTAAGAGCAAGGGCTTCTGCGTGATCGTGGTATCTGAGGGGGCGCGTTACGCCAACGGCAGTTTTCTTGGAGAATCCGGGGCAGCCAAGGATGCCTTTGGTCACGCACAACTCGGCGGTGTCGCGCCGACAATTGCCAACATGATTCATGATGCCTTCGGCTACAAGTATCACTGGGCCGTGGCGGACTATTTGCAGCGATCCGCGCGCCATCTGGCGTCGGCAACGGATGTTGAGCAAGCTTATGCCCTGGGTAAGGCCGCCGTGGAATTCGCCCTTGCAGGCAAGACTGCCGTCATGCCAACCATTGTGCGTACCAGTGATCAGCCCTATCGATGGAAGATCGGTGAAGCGAAGTTATCGCGGGTAGCAAATGTCGAACGCTTCATGCCGAAGAGCTTCATCAGCAAGGACGGTTTCGGGATCACCGCGAAAGCGCGACGCTATTTGGCGCCGCTGATCGTTGGAGAAGACTATCCTGCATT
>JAACDS010000395.1 GCA_009936895.1 Pseudomonadota bacterium | reverse complement strand
CTGAGGCCCTTGCGCACTCTCTCTAGGGCATCGTTGGCCATGCGCACCACATGGAACTTATCGACCACGATACGGGCCTGGGGCAGCACAGCCTTGACCGCTGCCCGGTAGGGGTTCCACATGTCCATGCTGACGATCTCGACCTTCTGCCGGTCTTTCAGCTTCATCAGGTAGTTGGTCACCACGTCCTGGCGGCGGGTGGCCAGCAGGTCGAGCAGGGTTCGCTCCTCAATGTTGGTCAGAATGCAGCGGTAGCGCTTGTTCAGGTATAGCTCGTCAATGCCCAGGATGCGGGGCGTCTCGAAGCGGTGCCAGCGCCCCAGGAACTCGGCGCGGGCGTTGAAGATGTCGCGCACCGTCTTCTCGTCCAGGCCGGTCTGTGCCGCCACAAAGGTGTAGGGGTGGTTGAAGGATTCCTTCTCCACGTACTCATGCAGCCGCAGTGTCATACGGAATCCGTCCACCATCTCCGGTAGCTGGGGCCTGAATGTTGTCTTGCAGGCCCGGCAGGTGTATCGGCGGCGGACCACCCAGAGAGTGACCCGCTTGCCGTGGATGGGCAGATCACGATAGGGAACGTCACGCTTGCCGAACCGTACGAACTCACCCTGCACGCCGCATTCCTCGCAGGCGATGGGATCGGGCACGTCCACCTGGAAGTGCATTTCGTCGTCGGTTGATTTGCAGCCCAGTACTTGGTATTGCGGCAGGTGAAGGATGTTGTCGGGAAGTTCGGTCATGGTGTTGTATAGGCGTAGGTGTCAGTCAGATCCATCCGACTCGGCATTGGTGTTTGCTTTTTTACCCAACAAGCTGCTGGAAACGAAAAGTAAGGCACCGAGGACAATTGCAATATCAGCCAGGTTGAAGGCCGGCCAATGCCAGTCTCGCCAATAGAAATCAAAGGAATCCACAACATAGCCGCGAAAGACCCGGTCAATCAGGTTACCCATGGCGCCACCGAGGATAAGACTGTAAGCGATGGCTTCTCCTTTATGACGATTTTCAAGGATCAGCTTGATCAGAAAAATCGAGACCACTACCGCGATTCCGATAAAAAAGTAGCGCTGCCAGCCTCCACCATTCGCAAAAAGACTGAATGCGGCACCGGTGTTCCATAGGTGCACCCAGTTAAAGAACGGGGTCACCGAAACATACTCGCCATAGGCCATTGATTGCTGCACCAGCCACTTTACAGCCTGATCAGACGCTGCTAGCAGGCCCGATATGGACAGTAGGGCATACGGCGAGAGCTTTTTGCCAATAATGAGCATTATTTAACCCTTCAACGCCAAAATGCGTCTGGCACCGTTAAGTACAATGCCCCCCGCGATGGTGCCGATAATCAGATCCGGATAATTGGAACCGGTCCACGCGACCAGGGCGCCGGCGGTGATGACCCCCAGGTTGATCACCACGTCGTTGGCCGAGAATATCCAGCTTGCCTTCATGTGCGCCCCGCCTTCCCGATGTTTGGATATGAGCAGCAGACAACTGGTATTGGCAATCAATGCGACGAATGCGATAGCCATCATCACCAGCGATTCAGGCTCACTACCGAATACAAAGCGTCTCACCACCTCTACGAGCACGCCCACAGCCAAGATCAGTTGCAGTACACCAGCAAGATGCGCGGCACGTACCTGCATTTTCACGCTATGTCCAACCGCATAAAGGGCAAGCCCGTACACCGCCGCATCGGCAAAATTGTCCAGGGATTCTCCAATCAGGCCGGTGGACTGGGCGATCAGACCGGCAGTCATTTCCACCACGAACAGAAGTGCATTGATGCCGAGCAACCAGCGCAGGGTCCCGGATTCTTGCTTAGCAGAAGCTGCCGAAAACTCGGCGGCCTTGATGGTCTCCGGATTTGCAGCGACGGTTTCCTGAAGCGAGGCGCCTAGCCCCAAGGTCTTCAGTTTCGAGGTGACGGGCTCGACCTCGCCGTCATGCACGACCTTCAGCCGGCGGTTCGACAAGTCGAAGGACAGCGCCCGAATCTCCTCGAAGCCGTTCAGGGCTAGGCGAATCATTCGTTCTTCTGATGGACAGTCCATCTTCGGCACGGCATAAACACTGACCCATCTCCCTGGCGCCTCGGAGGAGGCCTGTATATCGGTATCCGCTGCGGACGTTGCATCAGCGCCACAGGCGCCACCACAGGATTTGCTCATAATACGACTCCACTTGAACAATGTTGTGGTACCATTTTAAACTATAAAGCTACTATAAGGTCAATAGAGTAAAGAATCCGTTGGGGAGGAGGCTGATGCGCATTGGTCAGTTGGCGCAGTTGGTAGGGGTCGAAACACAGACGATCCGCTTCTATGAACAGCAGGGCTTGTTGCCGCCGCCTGATCGGCAGGACAACGGTTACCGTGTCTATACCGAGAAGCATGGTGAGGGGCTGGCCTTCATCCGCCGCTGCAGAATCCTGGGCCTGTCACTGGCTGAGATTCACGAACTACAGAGCTATCAGGACGACCCTCATCAGCCTTGTACCGCCGTCAACGCCTTGCTCGATGATCACATCTCTCATGTGCGGTCGCAGATAACCGCTCTGCAAGCGCTTGAGAAACAACTCGTTTCACTGAGAGCGAGTTGCAACGATGACCGGGAAGTTGAGGCGTGTGGGGTTCTTGCTGGAATTAGCGAAGGAAACATGCACCAGCAGTAGGTGAAGCATCAACCAGATAATCCGATGAGATGCCGGTCTGTCTCACTCTCATGCAAAGGTAAGATCAACCATTTAATCCGCTTACCCGCTTTATTCAGTTCACATTATTCAGCCCACATTCTCATCAGGTTGCTTCTGGCTTTTAAAATATGCAGCCGCGCCTGTCTATTTTCTTCCGTGTCTGCCATCTGTTGCAGCGCCAGGTACAGATCAAACAGCGTGCCGCGATGCTCTTCAGAGCGAACCTGGCTCTGAATCCAACCAACGGCTGCGTATCG
>JAACDS010000068.1 GCA_009936895.1 Pseudomonadota bacterium | reverse complement strand
GCGATGCGAAGGCCGGTGTTAGTTTGGCCGATGCGATTATCGCGATGGCAAAAGGCTTAGGATTAACTGTCATTGGCGAAGGAGTTGAGCGATCAGCGCAGCTTGATTACCAGTGCCGACAAGGGTGTGACCAGGCTCAAGGATTCTTGTTTAGCGCACCCTGTGATGAGCAACGGATGCTGTCGTTGCTGGCACAAGGCGGATACCAAGATATTTTAGATCCGACGGCTCTGACAGAGGAAAGATAAAAGCGGTGGCTGAACCAATCGTCAAACCGGCACCGTTCGAACAGTTATCCAAGCGCAACCGATTGGTTAGACGTATAGTTGCGCTCCACTATTGTGATGGGTCCCCCAGTGAAAGGATTTACGACCAAGGTTGTTCATAACGACCGTCAAGATACGATTGAGCACGGATCGCTGCATAAGCCGATCCACGCCAACGTAGCTTACGGGTATGACGATGCCAAGGAATTGGCGGCGGTTTTTCAGGGCACGAAAAGTGGCTACAGCTATGGCCGGCAGGTCAACCCGACGGTCACTGCGCTGGAGTCGAAGGTCACGGTCATGGAGAGTGGTGTTGCCAGCGTCTGCTTCGGTACTGGCATGGCCGCGATTGGCACCACAATGTTTGCCCTGCTGAGATCCGGCGATCACATCGTTTCCAGCGCGTTTTTGTTTGGCAACACCAACAGTCTGTTCAATACCTTTGGCCAGATGGATATCAATGTGAGCTTTGTCGATGCAACGTCTGTAGACGCAGTGGCCGCCGCTGTGACAGAAAAGACTCGCGTGGTGTTCGTGGAAACCATCGCTAACCCGCGTACACAGGTTGCAGATCTGGCGCGTATCGGCGAGTTTTGCGCTCAACATGGGCTGGTTTATGTGGTGGATAACACCATGACGTCGCCCTATTTGTTTCAAGCCAAGGCGGTGGGTGCCAGCTTGGTGGTGAACAGTTTGACCAAATACATCGGCGGTCACGGCAACGCTCTGGGGGGCGGGGTGACGGAGTTGGGAAATTACGATTGGTCGACCTTCCCGAACATTTATCCTGAGTATCAGGGCGGTGAACCCACCAAATGGGGGATTACCCAGATCAAGAAAAAGGGTTTGCGAGATCTGGGTGCCAGTCTGGGTCCAGAGGCCGCTCATCACATCGCCATGGGCTCAGAGACGTTGGCTCTGCGAGTCCAACGGCAAAGCGATAACGCCATGGCGATCTGCCGGTATTTGCAGGCACACCCCAAGGTCAAACGTGTTTATTACCCCGGTCTCGACGATCACCCCCAGCATGCGCGTGCTCAGGAACTGTTTCGTGCCTTTGGCGGTCTGTTCAGTTTTGAACTGCAGCCGGAGGTGGATCTTTGGGACTTTTTGAATCGGTTGAATGTCATCGTGAAGTCCAGCAATTTGGGCGACAATCGAACCTTGGCGATTCCTGTGGCCCATACCATCTATTTCGAAATGGGAGCGGAGCGTCGAGCCAGCATGGGCATTGATGAATCCCTCATTCGAATCTCCAGTGGTATCGAAGACAGTGAGGATTTATTAGCGGATCTCGCCGCAGCGTTTGAGTAGGAGAAAGACATGGGTCGACTAACGGAAAAGGTAGCCATCATAACCGGCGGTGCTGGCGGCATTGGTATGGCAGCAGGTAAACGCTTCGCCGCCGAGGGCGCGCAAGTTCTGCTGGTAGATCTAGATGAACAGGCCCTGATCGACGCCTGCGGGGAAATTGGCGGAAACCACGTCAGTTATCTGGTTGGCGATGTCACCCGCGCCGACGACAATGCACGGATGGTAGAGACCGCGACCGAACGCTATGGGGGTGTCGATATCTTCTTGGCCAATGCGGGTATTGAGGGAGACGTAGCGTCAATTCTCGATTACGACGAATCTCGCTTTGATCAGGTGATGTCGGTAAACGTAAAGGGTCCGTTTTTGGCTATTCGAGCGGCGGTTCCTGCGATGCGGCTGCGCGGCGGCGGCAGTATGATTATCACGTCGAGCATTACAGGCGTGCGTGGTGCCCCACGTTTGGCACCCTATGCAACCAGCAAACACGCGGTCATCGGATTAATGAAGTCGGCGGCTCGTGAGTTCGCGGCGGAAGGCATACGTGTGAATACCGTAAACCCTTCGCCGGTTCAGACACGGATGATGCGTTCGATTGAGGCGGGCATAATGCCCGAGGATCCTGAGGCAGCTCAGCAATCCATGGCCACCAACATCCCGATGCAGCGCTACGCAGAGCCGGAGGATATTGCGAATATCATGTTGTTTTTGGCCAGCGACGAGAGTCATTTCGTGACCGGTTCAACTTACTTTGCAGATGGTGGCAACACAGCTTAAAGTTCCGCTTTTCCTGCACCAAATGAACCATAAAAGGATGAGATTCATGGCCGAGGCCCTACTTGCTACTGACCTGACCCTACCGAATAAGCGCACAGGTAAGGTGCGTGACTTGTATGACGTGACGCTGGCATCTGGCGACGAGGCTCTGCTGATTATCGCCACGGATCGGATCAGTGCCTTTGATGTGGTTATGCAAAACGGGCTGCCTGGCAAGGGCATTGTGCTGACACAGATCTCCAAGTTTTGGTTCGACCACTTTGCCAGCGAAATCACTCATCACTTGCTCAGTACGGACGTTGCCGATGTGCCGGGTCTGACCGATGCCCAACGTCAAGCCCTGAGGGGTCGCATCATGCTGTGTCGTAAAACCGAAGTTGTGCCCATTGAATGTATTGCCCGTGGCTACATTACTGGCAGCGGCTGGAAGGACTATCAAAACAGCGGCGCTGTATGCGGTATTCAGCTGCCTGAGGGTTTGCGTAATTCGGACCGTTTGGCGCAACCGCTCTTTACGCCGTCAACGAAGGCCGTTGATGGCCACGACGAGAACATCAGCTTTGCTGAGGGTGCCGAAGTAGTGGGCGAAGAACTGATGCAGTGGTTGGGCGAAAAAACGCTGAGTCTCTACAGTGCGGCCCGAGACTACGCTGGCGAGCGCGGCATTATTCTCGCAGACACCAAGTTTGAATTTGGCCAGATTGGCGGCTCCGGTGAGCCGATACTGATTGACGAAATCTTTACGCCAGACAGCTCTCGATTTTGGCCGGCGGACGACTGGGAGCCGGGTCGTGAACAGGTCAGCTTTGATAAGCAGATTGTTCGTAACTACCTCGAGACCGTTGTCGCCAGCGGCGAATGGGATAAAAACCCGCCGGGACCTGCGTTACCTATGGAAGTTATCGATCGCGGTATTGCGCGATATCTGGAAGCCTACCATCTGCTGACCGGCGAGCACCTCTCGCTTTAGCCGCTGTTCCTAGCCCTCGCGTCCACGCGTGGATTGGCCAACCTACAAACGACTCTGTGATCAAGCGGACTACTGGTCCGCTTGGATGATAGATCAATGCATCCAGCTTTCGATTCACAGCGATGCCGAAGAAGCCGCAACCGTTGCTGGTGTCCTGCGATACAACCGCCAGATGCCGGCGCTTCAGCAACCTGGGGATCATTCAGGTGACCAGCGCACGACCATGCATCAGGTCACACTGAGCGAAACTCAGTGTCGCTTGCTGCTCGCTGTGATCCAGCGCGCGAAAGACACCCAGCATTTTACCCCGGATACCCGCGCGAGAGGTCTGGGAGGCTTTGCCGAAAGCTGCGAAGAATTGCTACGGTGGCGGGTCACAGAACATAGCGGGCGTCAGCATGACCCAGCCTGAACAACAGACGTCGTCCCAGCCTCGGGCGATTCGCAAAATACTCATCGCCAATCGCGGTGCCATCGCACGTCGTATCGTGAGGGCCTGTAACGAGCTGGGTCTTGAAAGTGTGGTGGTGCATACCTCGGTCGATGCACACGCACCCTATATTGATGAGGCCAGCGAAGCCCACGCTCTGAGGGGTTTGCGGCCAGCAGACAGCTATTTGGATCAAGAGCAACTGCTGGGCATTGCGCGCACAAGCGGTGCCGATGCAGTGCACCCTGGTTACGGGTTTTTGTCGGAAAACGCCGGCTTCGCGCAGAAAGTAATCGACGCAGGTCTTACCTTTATTGGTCCCGATCCGGTATGGCTGGAGCGTATGGGCGACAAAGTGAACGCACGCCGTATCATGGCCGAACAAGGCATGCCGGTATTCGATGGCAGCGATTTCATCACAGATTTGGCCACTGCCCACGAGGTTGCTCAGACCATTGGATTTCCGCTTGTGGTGAAGCCGTCGGGTGGTGGTGGTGGCATGGGCATGCAGGTGGTAGAGCAGATGGACGCTTTGGAGTCCGCGCTGACCCAAGCTCAGGCTGTTGCCGCGGCAGCCTTCGGCAGCAGTGATGTCTATCTGGAACGCTGGATTGCCCGGCCGCGCCATATCGAGTACCAGATTCTAGCGGATGAGCACGGTAACGCCATGCACCTATATGAGCGCGAATGTTCGATTCAGCGTCGTCATCAAAAACTGATCGAAGAAAGTCCGGCGCCAGGGATCGATGCATCTCTGCTTCGTGAACAAGCCGAACGCGGCGCAGAAATTTGTGCCCGGCTGGGCTACAACAATGTGGGCACGCTGGAAACCCTGTACAGCGATGGCAGCAGTGGCTTTCTGGAAATGAATACCCGTATCCAAGTGGAACATGGGGTAACCGAAGAAGTGACCGGTGTCGATCTGGTGCAACAGCAGATCCTGCTCGCTGCCGGTGGCCGACTGCCGGAACCCGCTGAGCTGAGCGGTCATGCGATCGAAGTGCGGCTTTACGCCGAAGATTCTCAGACCCTGATGCCGTCGACCGGTGTGCTGCGCATCTTCCAACCGCCCCAGCTTTTCGGCGTGCGTGTGGAAACCGGTTATCAGCAAGGCCAGGAAGTCAGTCCCTACTATGACGCGCTGTTGGCCAAAATTATCGCCAAGGGCCGTACTCGGGAGCAGGCCATTGGACGGGCTGTCGTGGCACTGCAAGCGTTCACGATTCAGGGCGTGCAAACCAATGCAGCATTGCTGCTTCGCGTGTTGCGGGATACGGCCTTTTTGCGCGGGGATATTGATACCGGCATGGTGGCCCGGATCTTACGCTCAGGCCAGCGTATTCCCGCCCTCTGAAAAAAGCCGCCGCGATGCTATATTTTCTGGCCGGGAAAAGGAGAGAGAGACATATGGCGAGACAAGACGTCGAAAGCGAAGTGACGGGCAACGTGTGGAAGGTGTTGAAGAGCGTTGGCGACAGCGTTGCGGAAGGCGAAGTCATCATGATTTTAGAGTCTATGAAAATGGAAATTCCTGTCGAGTCCCCAGCGTCTGGCACGCTGTCGCAGGTCTTGGTCGAACCAGAAGAGCAGGTTGAAGAAGACCAAGTCGTCGCCGTTATCGAAAGCTAATGCGCATCCAACACAGCCACAAAATTAAGCGGAGAGTTCAATGAGTTCAGACTTAGTCACGATCGATATCAATAACGGCATCGCCGATGTTCGTTTAAACCGAGAAGAAAAATATAATGCCCTCAGTCAGGACATGTTCGATGCCATCATAGATGCAGGGCTTTCCCTTGCCAGTGCTGACGACGTATCCGCTGTGGTCCTGTCCGGCAACGGCAGAGGCTTTTGTGCAGGACTGGATATGGCAAGCTTTGCCTCGATGTCCGACGGTTCGCGGCAGTCCCAATCTGGTACCGCTTCGTTGTTGAAGAAAGATGAGCGTCCGGAAAATCGCGCCCAGCGTCCGGCCCTGGTGTGGAAGCAACTGCCCATGCCCGTCATCGCCTCGCTTCACGGCGTCGTGTTTGGTGGTGGGTGCCAAATTGCCCTCGGCACGGACATACGTATTGCCGCACCGGACATCAAAATGTCCATTATGGAAATCAAATGGGGCTTGGTTCCAGACATGAGCATTACCCAAACTCTGCGCGATCTGATGCCCATGGATGTTGCTAAGGAACTGACGTTTACCGGTCGCATTCTCAATGGCGAGCAAGCCAAGGATGTCGGATTGGTTACCCGGGTTGCAGACGATCCCTTTGCGGCGGCGATGGAGCTGGCGGAAGAAATTGCCGGGAAGTCACCGGACGCAGTACGTGCGGCGAAGACCTTGTACGAACAAGCCTGGCACGCTGATACGCGCACGGGCCTAGAGCTTGAAGCGTCATTGCAGGCCGCGCTAATTGGCTCAACCAATCAGATTGAGGCGGTTAAGGCGAATTTCGAAAAGCGCCCGCCAAGCTTTGCCCCGGCGTCTTCAACGCGCGAACACTCGTAGCCTATGAGCTGGGAAAACGAAGTCAAAGAGCTGCAGCGACGGCGCTATTTGGCGCAGCAGCAGGGTGGCAAGGCGGGTATCGCCAAGCAGCATGCGCGTGGACGAATGACCATCCGCGAGCGCATCGATGTGCTGCTTGATGATGGTTCGTTCCAAGAGCACGGCCGAGCAACCGCCAGCCCGGTTTACGATGATAGCGATGAGTTGGTGGAATATGCCCCGGCGAACTATGTCGTAGGTTTTGGTGCCATCGACGGTCGCAGAGTGACGGTGGGCGGCGAAGACTTTACGCTGAAAGGTGGTTCGCCCAATGCGGCGGGTTTGCGTAAAAGCGTCTACGCCGAACATCTGGCGGTACAGTATCGAACCCCCTTGGTGCGTATGCTCGAAGGCGGAGGCGGCAGCGTCAAAGGCGGCGGCAAAAAAGGCGG
>JAACDS010000067.1 GCA_009936895.1 Pseudomonadota bacterium | reverse complement strand
CAAGACAAGCACGTCAATCGGAGAGAGTAGGGATAAATGCAAGACATCAACGCGTTTCGAGAAGAGGTTCGGGGTTGGTTGGATGAAAATTGTCCGGCTTCCATGCGTACACCCATGGAGGCAGACGAGTACCCCGGAGGCGGACGCAAAGCCGAATACGTGAACCCAGACACGCAAACTTGGCTTGAGCGCTGCGCCGAGCGTGGCTTCACCGTGCCGACTTGGCCACGAGAATATGGCGGAGCTGGCTTGAACAAAGACGAGCATCAAGTGCTGCGGAACGAAATGGGCCGCATCGATGCCCGACCTCCATTGCTTGGCATGGGGCTTAGCATGATCGGACCGGCTCTGCTTGAATACGGCACCGATGCGCAGAAAGAAGAGCACCTACCCAAGATCGCCCGAGGCGAAATCTGGTGGTGCCAAGGTTATAGCGAACCGGGATCTGGTTCGGATCTGGCCAGTCTGCGCACAGCTGCTGTAGAGGATGGGGATGACTTCATCGTAACCGGTCAAAAAATTTGGACGTCTGGTGCGAATCATGCGGATTGGATGTTCTGTTTGGTAAGAACAGATTTCGATGCGCCAAAGCATGAAGGTATTTCCTTCGTGCTGTTTGACATGACGACACCGGGCGTGACGGTCAAGCCAATTAAGTTGATCAGTGGGCTATCACCATTTTGCGAAACGTTTTTGGATAATGTCCGCGTACCCAAGGCCAATTTGGTGTACGAGTTGAACAAGGGCTGGACCGTGGGCAAGCGACTGCTGCAGCACGAACGCTCCATGATCGGTGGTATCGGTGGCGGTCAGAAAACGACCACACTGGAAGAATATGCGCAGCAATACCTGGGCGTAGACGAGTTCGGAAAAATCGACGACGCCTCGCTGCGAAGCCAAATTCTTGCTCATCGTATGAACGACCGGGCTTTTGGCTTGACCACACGACGCAGCGTCGAAGAGTCAGCGACAGGCAATGCCCCAGGGGCCACTTCATCGATGTTTAAGTATTACGGGACTGAGCAAAATATCGGCAAGTACGATCTGTTGCTGTCAGTGATGGGGACCCAGTCAGTGGGCTGGTCTGGTGATGGGTTTGATGAAGAAGAACTCAATACCACCAGAGCTTGGTTGCGATCCAAAGCCAACAGCATCGAAGGGGGTACCTCAGAGGTGCAATTGAATATTATTGCCAAGCGAGTGTTAGGTCTGCCTGAGTAAGATCGAACGTTGCTGATCGGTGGCCTATGGGTCACCGGTCAGGCCATCCGTAGTTGCCTTCTCTTCCGTTGAGCCCTGGTCGCAAGACCAACTGGCGCCCAAGGTGCCGAGTCCTCTGGTCGGCTGCGCCCCAACCTGTGATATCGATTCAGCCCGTTCGTCGAGTTAATTATACCGCCTGTCTGTAGGTAGGCTCAGATTCTTGGTTCATCTACTTTAATCCGTTCGGCCTCAAACAGGCCTCAAAGGCTGTGGTCACCCTTCTCCTTGGTGTTGTCGCCAACGTCGGGAGGACGGATTAATAAGAAAAATGGACTTACGATGAACCCAGAACGTTTACAGCCCGCTCAAGGCTCGGATTCACAGGCTGACAGCGACGCGCTGTCAGCTGAATCGGTTCAACACGATGGTAGCCTGCTGCTGTGTCTGGATCGGCTCGCTAAACTGCAGAGCACGCCTGTGACTCAGCTGGACTTGCAAGAAGCTTTTGTCTCGCTAGACCGTTCTGGTCTGACAGCTCGCAAAGTGCGCAAAGGTCTCGCCGCATTTGCTCGACGGCTTGGCACACCAGCCCCAGAATGGACCAAACGCCCTGAGCCAGCCAATGTCCCATTGCTTCGCTGGTCTGCTGCGGATGGATTTGGCGTGCTCAGAGGCCAAAATTCAATGGGTCACTGGGTTCTCGAAGTTTGGGATGTGCAAGAACAGACATGGCAGGAGCGAATACTGCCTGTATTGCAAGACGGACACTTCGTTAAGCTATCGCTAGCAAAGATTTTTCAGGCAAGTAACTCTCCTGTATTTGAACTCATACTTACCGAGGTGTTCTCACACAAGAAAATCTTGTTCGAGGCCATTTTGGCGGGTGTGGTGATTAATGTCGTGGCTCTTGCGACATCCTTTTACACAATGCTGGTATACGACCGCGTGGTGCCGACCGGTGCGCTAAGCACGCTTTGGGTGCTGTCGTTAGGTGTGGGCTTCTCCATCATTTACGAGCTGATCACACAGGTCGTCAGGCACCGGCTCAATGAGCGCCTCATCAACATCGTCGATCAACGGCTAGCCCGCTCCACTTTTATGCAGTTTCTTTCTGTTCGGTTAGATCAAATGCCGTCGAGCTTTGGGTCCTTGGCGGCCCAAATGCGCGGTTACGAGACCGTTCGCAGTTTCTTGTCCTCTGCTGTAAGCCATCTGTTCGTCGATACGCCTTTCGCCCTTCTTTACGTAGGCCTAATCTCTGCGATTGCTGGGCCAATAGCTCTAGTGCCTTTGTCGGTATTCATTTTTTGCCTGATTTTCGGGTTTTCTTACAAAAAAAAGGTTGAAGATCTGACGAGTGTCGCCGACGAAGTCGTGAACAAGAAAACCGGATTGCTGGTGGAAGCCGTTGAAGGCGCAGAGACCATCAAATCGGGCCAAGGTGGTTGGCGTTTGTTGTCCCGATGGATGCAGACGACGGATCTGGCCCGAGACCACGAGATGAAGTCTCGAAACATAATGGAGCAATCGAAACTTCTTTTGGCAAGCCTTCAGCAGGCAGCCTATGTCGGGGTCGTGTTTTTTGGGGCTCAGTTAGCCACCCAGGGTGAATTGACGATGGGGGCTCTGATCGCCTGTTCGATGCTGTCTGGCAGAATTTTGACCCCAGTAATGGCGGTTCCTAACCTGCTAATTCAATGGGGCCAGTGCAAGGCCGCTCTGCAGGGATTGGATCGACTTTGGTCTTTGCAAGACGATCACAGCGGACAACAGCCCATTGTGATGGAGTCGCTCCGAGGGAACTTTGCATTAGAGCAAGTCACTGTGTCTTACGGCGAAAATCTGGCGTTGCAAGTACCATCGCTGAGTGTGAAGGGCGGCGAAAAAGTCGCGATCTTGGGGCCTGTAGGTGCCGGCAAGACAACATTGTTGAGATTGCTTTCGGGCATGTACAAGCCTCAGGAAGGACGGGTGTTGCTGGATGATATTGATCTAAGCCAAATCTCTAAACCCGTGCTGGCAGACAACGTGGGTTTCGTTCAGCAATACGGACGCCTTTTTTCCGGTACGCTGCGCGAAAATCTGACCTTGGGAATGCTTGATCCTGGCGATACGGCTTTGCTGGAGGCCGCGAGGTCAACCGGGTTGATGCAAACGGTGATTACACCTCACCCTAACGGGTTGATGCAGGCGATCAGCGAGGGGGGCACCGGTTTGTCGGGAGGCCAACGGCAGTTGGTGAATCTCACGCGAGCTTTTTTGCGTCAACCCAAAATTTGGCTGCTTGATGAGCCTACGGCCTCCATGGACCGTGCTCTGGAACAAAGAATCGTACAGGCGTTTACAGAACGACTACGTGACGAAGACACGCTTTTTTAGTGACCCACAAGCATGAAATGCTGCCGTTGGTGGATCGAATCATTGTGGTTGCTAACAAAAAGATCGTCGCCGACGGACCAAGGGATACGATTCTTGAACGCTTAAGAAGCCAATCCGCGCAGTCGCAAACAAAATCGCAAAATCCCAGTGCCGTTTTGAATCCTAAGGAAGCAGGTGGTGCACATGAATAACCTTGATCGGATGCAGGTGTCGCCGGATGTTGGCAGTAACGTAGTCGTTCCGGCTTACGATGCGTTCCGAGGCTCAGACCTGTCGGCCGATAGGCCTTGGTGGTCGTCGATGGTTTTTTTTCTTGCCTTGGGATTGAGCGGATTCTTTCTTTGGGCATCGCTGTTTGAAATCGATCAAACCGTGCGTGCACCAGGAGAAATCGCGGCGACGGCGCGAAATCAAATTGTTCAGGTGGT
>JAACDS010000066.1 GCA_009936895.1 Pseudomonadota bacterium | reverse complement strand
CGTATACCCTAGGGCGTTTCAAAACCTCCTTGGATACCAAGGCGCCAGTAAAGCTTGGCTGAAGCAGTATGTTAGGCCCGATGCTTTTTATGATTACGGTTTCTTATTGGACTGCGCTCTTGGACTGATAGCGAAGCTTTATAGCCCTCCTGAAGCGTCCTTTGAATACGACACGAGCCCAGGCAAGCCAAAACAGGCCGGCTCCGTCGCTTAGGACATAACATGAAAAGAATGCTGATTAACGCCACCCAATCTGAAGAAGTTCGGATTGCACTGGTGGACGGCCAAAAACTTTACGATCTCGATATTGAAAACAGTGCCCGCGAACAAAAGAAAGCGAGCATCTACAAAGCAAAAATCACCCGGGTTGAACCCAGTTTGGAAGCCGCCTTTGTCGATTTCGGCTCAGAGCGCCATGGTTTTTTGCCGCTAAAAGAAATTTCCCGAAACTACTTTAAGAAGGGTGCTAGCCAGCGCGCGCCAATCCAAGAACTGGTCCGCGAGGGTCAGGAAATTT
The DNA here is from genome assembly GCA_009936895.1 of Pseudomonadota bacterium. Classification (GTDB taxonomy): domain Bacteria; phylum Pseudomonadota; class Gammaproteobacteria; order Pseudomonadales; family Azotimanducaceae; genus UBA4421. The sequence continues at coordinate 6,829 of JAACDS010000066.1, read as the reverse complement.
TGGTTCAGGTAGAAAAAGAAGAACGCGGTAATAAAGGCGCGGCTCTGACTACGTTTTTGAGCTTGGCCGGTCGATACATGGTCTTAATGCCGAACAACCCTCGGGCAGGTGGCATCTCACGACGCATTGAAGGTGAAGAGCGAGATCAATTGCGTAGCGCAATGTCCCAGATGGAAATTCCTGAAGGCATGGGTGTTATCGTCAGAACCGCCGGTGTCGGCCGCAGCGCCGAAGAGCTGAATTGGGATCTGAACTACCTGCTGCAAGTCTGGCAAGCCATTCAAACCGCCGAACAAGACGAGCCTACGCCTTCCCTACTGTACCAAGAAAACAGCGCGGTCCTGCGAACCATTCGAGACAACCTTCGCGCTGATGTTGGCGAGGTGTTGGTTGAAGGTGAAGCGGCCTATGCTGAAGCATCAGCGTTTATCGCTCAGGTCATGCCGAATTATTCTGCCAAGCTCAAGGCTTACAGCGACTCGATCCCGCTGTTCAGCCGATACCAAATCGAAAGCCAGATTGAAACGGCATTTGAGCACACGGTAAAACTGCCGTCTGGCGGCAGCATCGTCATTGATCCGACGGAAGCCTTGGTGTCCATCGACATCAATTCGGCCCGTGCCACCAAGGGCCATGACATTGAAGAAACCGCCACCAATACCAACCTAGAAGCGGCCGATGAAATTGCTCGCCAGCTGCGTATTCGCGATATCGGCGGCCTCGTGGTCATCGATTTCATCGATATGATCAATCCGGCAAATCAACGCGCCATCGAAACCAGAATGCGCAACGCGCTCGAATCAGACCGTGCTCGTATCCAAACCGGACGTATTTCCCGTTTCGGTCTGATGGAAATGAGTCGGCAACGCTTACGGCCCTCACTGGAAGAAATCAGCACTGGGCTTTGTCCGCGTTGCAATGGTCAAGGCCGTATTCGGGACACGCGCTCGCTGGCCCTGGCGATTTTGCGCGTGATGGAAGAGGAATCCCTGAAAGAACGCAGCGCGGTCATTCGCGTTCAGGTACCGCTGGCGATCGGCGCCTTTCTGTTGAATGAAAAGCGCAGTGATCTGGCCGATATCGAAAATCGTACCGGCACGCATATCGTCATCATCCCGAACATGAATCTGGAAACACCTCACTACTTGGTTGAGCGACTGCGCAGCGATCAAGCAGAAAGCGAGGGTGATATTCCAAGCCACACGCTTTCTGATCTGGCCAACCATGCACAGCAGCAGGAAATCCCAGTAGAAGCTCAGGCACCGGCTAAACGAGAAGCCGCCGTCAAACCCCAGTTGGCGGCTCCCCCGCCAACACCGGCTTCAACGGTGACGGCTGAACAACCTAAGGAGAACGAGGCGCCTAAAGCCAGCAAGCCAGGCTTTTTCTCACGCGTGATGACCGCTCTGTTTTCTGACGAGCCGGTAGTCGAAGAAAAGCCCAAGCGCGACCGAGGCCAATCAAACCGTAACCGCAGCCGCAATAGAAATGACGATGATCGCAAAGGTCGAAACCGAAACCGGAACAACAGTGAACCTCGTCGCGACCGAGAGGATCGGCCCGAAAAAAACCGAGGACGTTCAAAAGACAGCGCGAGATCAGAACGTGATACCAAGCCTCAAGAATCCCAACACGGTAAGGCCAACCTTAACGAACAGTCGGATTCTAGCGATGAGAAGCGCAACAAAGGTCAGCCTCGACGCGAAGACCGGCGACGACGTGGCAGGGATACTGGCGAGCAAGCGTCCTCCAACATCAGCCAAACAGCAACGACCGATGAGGCATTCGTTGCTGTCGATCCAGAGCTGCGGCAACCTTCTGCAGAGGCGTTAGCCAACAGCAAACGCCAGCCGAAGCGTGATCGCAGCGCCCAACGGACACAAGAAGCGAAGCCGCCCCGAGCTGCCGCAAGCAATACTACCGTCATTGTAGAAGAAGCACCGACCAGGCCCAGCGCACCGGCTGAACGACCCGCCCCGCGTAGCGGGAGAGCGGGCAACGACCCACGCAATCGCAACAAAGAAACGAAAGCTGAGACCATCGATGAGACAGTGGTTGAGCCTGTGATCGATACATCGGCAGAGCTACCCGCCAAGATTGACGCAGCAGCCCCACCGGCTGCCGTAGACACGAACAGTCCGGTTACAGACGCAACCTCAGAGCCCCCTGTGGTGATGGAGTCTTCGGCTGAAGAAGAGCCTTCAGCCATCGAAGAGTCTGCGGCGACGGAAGCTGAGGTGAACGCTGTCGTTGACGAAGCTTCGGCTGAAAAAGCTGTGGTTGAAGAAGCGGTGGTTGAAGAGTCCGTAATCGAAGAACCTGTGGTTGAAGATTCTGTAATCGAAGAACCCGAAATAGAGGAAGTACCCGCGACAGAGGAAGCACCTGCCAAACCGAGCAGACCTGTTCGAGCATCGAATGACCCTCGCGAAGTAAAGCGTCGAGAGCGAGAAGCGGCCCTACGAGCTCAAGGAGTATCCATCGCCAGCGGTCCCACCCGTCAGGATAAGACGGAAGGCTCTAGCTCCAGTTCTACCTGAAACGTCTCGGACACACTGCGTTGAATGTCGTTGGCAAAATCCAGCACATTCTGCGCGGTCGCCTGGCCGTAATTGATGAGAACCAGTGGCTGCTGGGACCAGCAGCCCACATCGCCCCGCCGACGACCCTTCCAGCCCGCCAGATCAATCAGCTGGGCAGCAGACACTTTAAACCCATCGTTGAACGCGTAAGGCGTCGCCCCTAGCTCGCGCAGACGATCAGCAGCAACACCGTCCAACACCGGATTTTTAAAGAAGCTTCCTGCATTGGGGTGCTCGCTGGGATCCGGCAGCTTGGCGCGACGGATCGACATAACGGCTTCGGCGACCTGCTGGGGCGACGGTAACGCAGAGGGTTTCGTTTCGCTGTGACCCAATGCATTGCCCAGATCGCGATACGAAAGATTCACGGCCGGCCGCTTACTGAGGCGCAGCGTGATGCCGAAAATCAGCGGTAGCTGAGACATGTCCGCGCCCCGGCGCTTAAAAATACTGTCCCGATAACCGAATTTGCAGTCTGCGGCGCTCATTTTATGCGCCGTGCCATCGCCTCGAACCACGTCCACTGACACCAAGCGCTCTGCGACTTCTACCCCGTACGCGCCAATGTTTTGCACGGGCGCAGCGCCGACAGCGCCCGGTATTAAGGCTAGGTTTTCCAGTCCGAACCAATTCTGGGCGAGGGTCTCTTGCACCAGCTCGTGCCAGTTTTTGCCCGCGCCAACGTCTATGGTCACACTATCGGCATCGGAATCCACAACCATAACATCGGCACGGGTCACGCGACAGATAAGACCCGACACGCGGGGCATCAAGATCACATTGGAGCCCTCACCCAGGCAGCTCAGTGCCGCACCGTGTGCCCGGCCAAATTCCATAGCGTCTTGCACATCAGCAACCGAGTCCACATCTGCAACATGGTCTGCCAATGACTGAAGCGCCAACGTGTTTTTTAAGAGGATCTTTGAGCGAATCATGCGCTAATCAGACGAAAGGTGAGATTGATCCTGACACCGCAGGGTTTCTTTGTCGCTCTCAGACAATGTCTCTGACGACCGTCGAACACCAGCAGTGAACCTCTACCTAAGACAAGCGTCTTTCGTTGGGATTGCTGACTCGCTAGCTGCTGGGGAATCGACTGATCAATGCTAAAGCGCCGCGGCGCACCGAGGCTGAGCGACGCGATATCGCCGCGACACCCCTGTTCGTCGTCACGGTGCCAACCCATGTGTTCGGACCCATTAACGTATCGATTGAGTAATAGAAAATTAAATGCCTGCCCGGCCGTGTGTTCCACCTGGGTTTTCAGGCGCTGTAGCGGTTCTGGCCAGCCGGTCGCGCGATGGTCTATGCCTGTGTAGCGATAATTCAGGCCAGCGTCGCCAAACCAGGACAGGGTGCGAGGCGCGACCACCTGCCGCCCAAAAATGCTAAAGGTTTCTCGCTGCCACTCGATCCAGTCGGAATCTTCCAGTTGAATCAACCAGTCGTTGGCCTGAGCCGACGACAAAAAACCCTCGATGAAACGCATTCGTAAATCCAAATCTGTTCAGGGGCTAGGGTATACTAGGCGAGTTTTCACAACCAACAAAAGGAAAGCCTGTGAACATTGAGGGAAAAGTAGCAGTCATTACCGGTGGCGCTTCCGGTCTAGGCCGAGCCACTGCAGAGATGATCATCGCCAATGGCGGCAAAGTCGCCATTTTGGACTTGAATGAAGACTTGGCTAAGGCCACTGCCAGCGAACTTGGCGATGCCCGTGCTTACCAAGTCAATGTCACGGATGACGAATCCGTCAGCAACGCGGTAAACCAGATCGCCGAAGACTTTGGTGCAATCCACGTCAATGTAAACTGCGCTGGTATCGGCGCTGCCTCTCGCACCGTTGGACGCGAGGGCGCCCTCGACATCGCTAAATTCAACTTTATTGTTCAGGTGAACTTGATTGGTACGTTCTCCGTGCTCAGTAAGTGCGCGGCGATCATGCAAGTCAACGAGCCGGAAGGCGAAGCACTGGAGCGTGGCGTCGTTATTAATACCGCATCTGTTGCTGCATTTGACGGCCAGATTGGTCAGGCAGCTTACTCCGCCAGTAAGGCCGGCGTATCAGGTATGACCCTGCCAATCGCTCGCGACCTGTCTCGCCAAGGCGTGCGTATTTGCACCATCGCCCCAGGCATTTTCAACACACCGATGATGGAAGGCGCGCCAGACCAGGTACGCGATCCACTGATCGACATGGTTCAGTACCCTAAGCGATTGGGCCTGCCTCACGAATTTGCGTCACTGAGCAAGCAGATTGTTGAGAACGCCTATCTCAACGGCGAAACCATTCGTTTGGACGGTGCTATCCGTATGGCACCCAAGTAGGCACGTCGCGCAAAACGACGTTGATGGAGTCAGGCGCTGAACAGCGCCTGAACTCTCGCAAGATCCTCCGGTGTGTCAACACCACCAGGCACACGTTCCTTGGCCTGAATGACCAGCAATGGCAGTGAAGCCTGCAGCCAACGCAACTGCTCGAGCTTTTCAATTCCCTCCAACGAAGATTCGCCTAACGCAATGAAGCGACGCAGTGCGCTCACTCGAAAGCCGTAAATCCCCACATGTCGGGCAGCACCCTTTGGCACGTCGCGACCGGCGGAATCCCGAGGATAAGGTATGGGTGATCGCGAAAATGTCATCGCCATCCCCGCTTCATCAGCGACCACTTTAACCACGTTAGGATTCAGAAAATCATCGATGTCGCTGATGGGTTCCGACAAGGTCGCCATGGTCACATCTGGGCGGGCCAACATCCCTTCGCAAAGCTGGTCGATGACTTGAGGGGGAACCAAGGGTTCGTCACCCTGAACATTAATCACGATGTCATCATCTGACCACCTCCTTCGTGACGCGACCTCCATCACTCGATCCGAGCCAGACACATGGTCTTGTCGAGTCATCTCCGCCTGCCATCCCCCAGCGATCACCGCATCCGCCACCCGCTGATCGTCAACGGCAACCACCACATCGCTGGCCATGCTGCGGGCGGCTTGCGCTGCCACCCTGACGATCATTGGTTTTCCGGCGATATCTGCCAAGGGTTTACCCGGCAAACGCATGGACGCAAAACGCGCGGGAATCACGATGTGTATGTTCATCAAACGGCATCCTTGTTCACACGGGGCTCAATGCGCAGATCTTGTAGCAGCAACGTTAACGCCTGAGCGAAGTCGTCCGGGAGGTCTATGGCAATTTCCAGCGCCCAAACGTGACTCAAATCGATATCCAGCTCGCTCAATTTGATGGCGTCTTTGTCAGTACAGACAATCGGAGAACCATCCGTAAAGTCGAGCTCATCACCACTGTAGCCATGGTGATCCGGATAAATATGCGGCTCGACGGAGACGCCGATTTGGGCAAGCGTATGTAAAAACCGATCAGGATTGCCGATACCGCACAGCGCTCGAACCCAAGGATATTGCTCCTGAAAAACGCCGACCGATGCCTGCACACCGTCACTCAAACGCCGAACACGCACCGGTTCAGTGGTCACGGAGTATTCGCCCGCGTGCAAGCCGGATGCCCCGCCATGACTGACCACAAAGTCCACTTCACGCAACCGTTCAACCGGTTCTCGGAGCGGTCCAGCAGGCAGCAGCAGGCCGTTGCCCAACCCCCGCGACGCGTCTACTAAGGCAATTTCCACGTCGCGTGCCATGGCGTAATGTTGCAAGCCATCATCTGCAATCACTAAGTCACAGCCGGACTGACGCAGCAGTTCAACACCCCGGTTTCGATCCGCCGCGATGGCAATCGGACAGTGCAGTTTGTCCTTGAGCATCACCCCCTCGTCCGAATACAGTCCCGGCGACGCTCCGGCGGGTATGAGCGCCCCTTGACGACTGAGCTTGCCCTTATAGCCGCGGGACACGACGCCAGGCGTAAACCCTCGAGTCGTTAAAAAGTTCACCAGGGCCACCACCATCGGCGTTTTACCTGTACCGCCAACGGTAATGTTGCCAATGACGATGATGGGCAGGCGGGCAGTGTCTTCAGCAGCACGCTGCTGACCGACCGCCTTTTGACTCACTGCCCGACGCTGGCTGATCCAACCGTAAAGCCAAGCCAATGGCAAAAGCGTTTTCACCCACATCGCATCGCTGTACCACGCCCTCGTGATCAGGTTGGCAGATTGCCCCAACAGTGCCCCGGATCGAGACTGTGGCGCTGGGACCGCTGCGACCCGGGCCGCTGGCTTCGCCGGGCCAGACGACGGTTCTTCTTCATCTTGGAACTGAGCGTTG
>JAACDS010000394.1 GCA_009936895.1 Pseudomonadota bacterium | reverse complement strand
TCGGTTACGTTCATAAGTTTCCCCTTAGGGTTCCTCCTGGGATATTGGGTCTTGACCACTACCGCTGGACAGTGAATTCTTCCAACAGCTGATAAAAGCTTTCGACACCATTGGTGATGTTGCTAACGCTGATGCGTTCATTGTTGCCATGCACTCCAGTGGCCTCGGATGCGTCGAAAATAAAGGGTGAATATCCGTAGCTGGTAATGCCTAAATCTCTGAAAAAGTGGGAGTCGGTAAATCCGCCCGCAACCGTGGGCACCAGCTGCGCGCCATGGCGCTCGTCCGCGATCTTTTGGATCGCTTTGAACAGCGGTGTGTCGGTGCGGCTGGTAGCCGGCGTAAAGCCCATGATCTTTTCAATGGCGATGTTCTCATCATTGATGATGTGACGAAGCTCTTTCAAAAACTCCTCGGGGCTTTGGTCGGGCAGCAACCGGCAATCCAGTTCAGCCGATGCCTCCGCAGGAACCACGTTGATTTTACCGCTGCCTTGCAGCCGAGTAATTGAGCATGTATTTCTCAGTAGCGCATGTGCGCCGGGATTTTCAAGCCGCAAACCCAGCAAAAAATTGGCATCGTTAGCCGCTTGTGCGATGTTGGCGTAACGATTGCGCTTGCCCTCATCCTGATAGGGTGCCAATCCTTCGAACATGGCGGCTACCGCGGGAACGATGTTAACCGGGAAGTCCGTTTCGCGAATACGCTCTAAGCCCCTGACCAGTTGGGTTACCGACGTCGTTACCTGAGGAGCTGATCCGTGTCCGGGCCTACCGGTCGAGGTCAGTCTCAGCCAAAGCGGAACTTTCTGCGTGACCTCAACCATCACCGCCACGTCTTCAGCAAACCGACGGCCGGAGCCACCTTCGTTCAGCAAATAGCCGACGTTTGAAAACAACTCGGGCCGGTTTTCCACTAGCCACCCCGCACCGAAGGAACCACCGGCTTCCTCATCCGCTGTGGCGATATACCACACATCACGATTCAGGGTTTGTCCACTGGCGGCCAGTGCGAGGAAAGCCTGCAGCTGAACAATACCCAAACCCTTGGTATCAATTGCACCACGTCCGTAGATATAGCCGTCTACCTTGTCACCGGAGAACGGATCGACGCGCCAGTAATCGGCATTTGCCGTTACCACGTCGATGTGGTGCAGCAGCACCAAGGCTGGCGCTTTGCGGCCGTTTGGATCAGCGGTTCCTGGCAGCAAGGCCCACAAATTACCCCGACCCGGCGCTGACTCGGCGGACTCATAGTCAATACCTGCTTCATCCAACAATCTGCCCAGATAGGCGACACCGCGGGACTCGTTGCCCGGCGGGTTGACAGTATTAGTCTGCAGATAACCGACGAGATTGGGCACTGCTTGCTGCACGAAGGGCTGAAGATCGAATGCTCGAGCTGGGCTGGCCGCCAGCAGCAACAGTGCAAAAAGACCGATAATCGAGTGCTTCGCCGAATTCGTATTCATGTGAGGATTCCTTTTACTGAGCAGCCCGAACCGGAAAAAACCTTCGCAGACCATGCCGAAGTCGCCATAATCTAGCAACTAATTAGTTGGAGAGCCCCTTGAAAATTTCTACCCTGATCAATTATGCCGGCGGCTTTAAAGAAGCCGTCGCTGAGGTAAAGGCACTCGAAAAAGCAGGTCTGGATGTAGTCTGGGTACCAGAGGCCTACTCGTTCGACGCACCCACCGCCATGGGTTACCTTGCCGCTGAAACCGAGCGAGTGATCATCGCTTCCGGCATTTTGCCAATCTACACCCGAACGCCGAGCGTGCTGGCAATGACTGCAGCGGGCCTTGATTACTTGTCTGACGGTCGTGCGATGCTGGGCCTGGGTGCTTCGGGCCCTCAGGTTATTGAGGGGTTTCATGGCCTACCCTATACCGCGCCCGTCGCGCGAACTCGAGAGGTGATCGACATATGCCGGCAAGTTTGGCGTCGGGAGAAGGTCCAGTACATGGGCGACCATTACCAAATCCCACTGCCCCAAGATCGCGGCACCGGATTAGGCAAGCCGTTGAAGCTGATCAATCACCCCGTGCGTTCCGACATACCCATTGCCATCGCTTCCCTGGGGCCCGCCAGTGTGGCCGCCACAGCAGAACTGGCAGACGCTTGGCTTCCGGCGTTTTATACCGCGGAAGCCGCTGACGCGGTGTGGGGCGATTCGCTACGCAAAGGCAACGGCAAACGTGCGGAAGATAGAAGGCCCTTGGACATTTACGCAGGGGGCAGTGTCGCTATCGGTGAGGGAATGGAGCCGCTGCGAAATCGGGCGCGACCCGGAGCCGCGCTGTACATCGGCGGCATGGGCGCTCGCTCAAAGAATTTCTACAACGACATCTTTTCCAAGAGCGGGTACGAAGCAGAAGCCAAAGTCATTCAGGATCTGTATCTGGCCGGTGACAAGAAAGCTGCCGAGGAAGCCATACCCGACGACTATTTGGCGAAGAGTTCATTGATCGGACCCGAAGGTTTTGTGAAAGAGCGTCTGTATGCGCTGCGCGAATCCGGGGTAACTTCATTGAATGTTAGCTTCGCCGGTGCGGATGCAAAAGAGCGCGCTGCGCAATGCGAAAACCTCCGTAACTTGGTGGATTCTCTCTAGGGGTTCCTAACCCGAATCAGCCCCTCTTGCACCGTCGAGGCCAGTAGGTCGCCGGACGCAGAGAAAATATTGCCTCTGGCAAACCCTCTGGCGTGAGAGGCGCTGGGTGAGTCAATGGCGTAAAGCAGCCATTGATTCATCTCCAGCGGGCGGTGGAACCACATGGCGTGATCAAGGCTAGCCACCTGCATGTGCTCGCGCTTGAAACTGCCTCGATGGGGCAGACGAGCGGTTCCGATCAGCACGTTGTCTGACTCAAAAACCAACAAACAGGCGGCGATCAAAGCGTCCCGGGGCACCGGCCCCGTGGGCTTAAACCAGACAAACTGTTCGGGTGGTTGAGGGCTTTCAGACTGCAGACGGCGAAATTCATGGCGCCAGGTTACGAAGGCGGCATCGTACAAAGCCGCAGGAATTTTTTCTTTCGCAGGCGGCTGCAAATCGGGCATATCGGCTTGGTGGTTCAAGCCCGATTCCACCACCTGAAAAGACGCATCCATATTGAATATTGCCTCGCCGCGCTGGGTCACCAAAATACGGCGCGTCGCGAAGGATCGCCCGTCCCGCGCATGTTCCACCCGAATCACGGCAGGCACCTTGGGGTCGCCGGGACGCAAAAAATACCCATGCAGCGAATGCACACGCAAATCGCTGGAAACCGTACGGCCGCCGGCCATCAACGCTTGGGCCATGATTTGACCGCCATAGAGCCGGCCTTGCCTGCCCGCAGGGTGCTGGGCACGAAAAATGTTCTCCTCAATCTGCTCCAGATCCAACAGCTGCAACAGCTCCTTCAGCTTTTCACCGCTAGCCATTATGCCGCTGACCTCGCAGACCAAGCCTTAATCAACGCAGTAAGGCCCGTACAAGGGATGATCTTCCAACGCTCGTCGGCGCCGACGCAGATCCACAATGTCCGGGTAATTCCAGAGCAGGTTTACGGACAAATCCGACTGATCCAGGGGATTTTGCAGCGCGTCAATCATGACCTCGGCGTCCTCCTCTATCCAAAGATCTTGGGGCAGAGCGCAAAGCATCTCCATGACAGCCTTGATCACGTCATCACTGGTTGAACGTGTTTCCGCTGCCTGCAGAGACCACTGCCAGATCCCCTCGCTGTCTACAGCCTGACTCTGCCACGCCTGTAATTTGCTCACGACTTCGTCGCGTTCCAAGATACTCATCTTCTGTATTCGTTTCCTTGCTTTGGCATTCGCGCCGGTTGCCATATCGGGCGTCGCCTTGCTATCACCCAGCGTTGACCGCTACTTTAGACTGCATTCTACTGTTTAACGACTGAGGAACCTATGCAATACCCAAAATTCAGCCGATGTCTTGCTATCTTGATCGTCGCTCTCGTTTTCAGCGCCTGTCAGCAAGAACCGGCAATGCCCTCCGATAGAACCCACAACGCTGGGGTATCCAATACCACCAGCGAGACACCGACGGATTGGCGGGAAATTTTGCCTGCGGCCAACACGGTGTGCTCCGACGGGTCACCCTATTCGTTCTTCGTACGACAAGGCGATCCGGATAAGTTGCTGGTGTATTTCCAGGGCGGGGGCGCCTGCTGGTTTCGAGAGAATTGCGACCCGCAAATGAGCCCCAGCTACAGCATCCGAATAGGGAACATTGATCAGGCCAATTTCGGGATTTTCAATCTGGATAACCCTGACAATCCATTCAAAGACCACACCACCGTTTTTGCGCCGTATTGCACGGCAGATGTGCATCTGGGTTCCAGCGATACGGTCTATCCACCCGTCGCGGAAGGCCAAACCGATTTAGTCATACGCCATCAGGGCCGGGCAAATGTTGAGGCCGTCCTGCAGTGGACCTATGAGCATGTTCCGTCACCGCAAGATATTTTTGTTACTGGTTCATCCGCAGGCGCAATTCCCTCGCCACTGTATACCTCGTTAATTGCCGATCACTATGCGGACGCAAGAATCGCGCAGCTCGGAGATGGTGCCGGCGGGTATCGGCAAATCAACAACGACTCTCGACCAGACGAACAATGGGGAACCTTTAACTTCATAACACAGGAGCAAGGGTTTGCCGATCTGAGCCCCGACACCATGACCTACGAATCACTGTATATCGCTGCTGCGCAAGCGCATCCAGACATCACGTTCGCAGAGTATGATGCCGCGGAAGATGCAGTACAGAAGCGGTTCCTGAACATGTCCGGTCAACGAGATGTTGCACTTCAACAAGCCATTGAAGCCAACCACGCAGATATCCGGCGGAAGGTCAGTAATTTCAGTAGCTACATCGCCGGTGGCGACTCCCACACCATCTTAGGCCGACCTGAGTTTTATACCCTTGCGTCCAACGGCGTGGCCATTCGCGATTGGGTTGCCGCATTGGCCAATTTCGAAGCCGTGGAAAATATAACCTGCGCACAGTGCGATATCGAATCGTTCGCAGGGGCTTCCATGCCACCGGCTGTGGAGGCGATGTGGGCGTCTTGGGAAGATCGAAAGAACCAGTACGTGGAGCCCTTTCAAATTTTTGACAACGTCTACTACGTGGGTATCGACTGGGTTGCCGCCTATCTTATTGATACTGGTGACGGCTTGATCCTGATCGACTCTCTTTACGGTAACTGGCTTCCCGTGTTACTCAACAACATCCGCCAACTGGGCTTTGATCCCGCTGACGTAAAATATTTGATCAACACTCACGGTCACTTTGATCACGCCGGCGGGTCCGCGCTTTTCCAAAAGCTCTATGGCAGCCGCGTAGTGATGACCGCCGAGGACTGGCAAGTCGCTCGTGCGAAACCAGAATTAGCGGCCTTTTATATGCCGACACCGCGGGTCGATATCATCGCTAAGGACGGCGACACCATTACCCTGGGCGACCACACCATCACTTTGTTCAACACGCCCGGCCATACCGAAGGGGTACTGAGTCTGGGATACACCGGCAAGGACGGAGCCAACACGCACTCGATTCTAACCCTTGGCGGCGTCGGGCTAAATTTTTCCGGTGTTGAACGAACCGAAATCTACCTCGACAGCTATCGACGGTTGCAATCCATGCAGGACAACTTTTCGGTCAGTCTGCCCAACCATCAATCCATGGGCCGCGTGTTTGACCGC
>JAACDS010000393.1 GCA_009936895.1 Pseudomonadota bacterium | reverse complement strand
GTCTATGATTAGAGCTGCCACAGAAAAAACGTCACCCAAGGATTTCCGCAATCTCGGATACGTGCGGGTATGCGCAGCCACACCAAGCCTCACCATCGGCGATGCCGCCGCGAATGCCGATGCGATTTTAGCCCAGGCAGATGCCCTCGCTGATCCAGGCGTTTCGCTGGCAGTCTTCCCGGAGCTATGTCTAACAGGCTACTCGGCTGAAGACCTGTTTTTCTCCGAGGCCTTACTCCAACAGACACGGCGCGCGCTGATGCTACTGCAGCGCACCCGAGTACCGCTGCTGGCCGTTGGCGCACCATGGCGCCTCGCCGATGGCCGATTGGTCAATTGCGCCGTCATGATTGGCGCTGGTCGGGTGCTGGGCATGGTGCCGAAGTCCTTCCTACCAAACTACAGCGAATACTATGAACAGCGTTGGTTCGTCTCGGGTAACGGCGTGAACGAAACCGAAGTCGATCCAGACCTAGGCACATTTCATGTCCGCGTTGATCAGCTGTTCGAGCTCGGCGACTGCTGTATCGGCGCCGAAATCTGCGAAGATTTGTGGGCACCCATCAGTCCCGGCACTCACGCAGCTCTGGCTGGGGCCAACATTGTCTGCAACCTGTCGGCGAGTAACGAACTCATCAGCAAGGCCGACTACCGGCGCGACTTGGTGCGCATGACCAGCGCCAGTAATTTTTGCGGCTACCTCTATGCCAGTGCCAGCGCGCTGGAGTCCACCAAGGATGTGGTATTTGGGGGCCATTGCCTGATTGCAGAGAGTGGCCAAATGCTCGCGGAAAGCGAGCGTTTTAAATTTGCGGCGCAAAACCTGATTGCCGACATTGACCTACAGCGAATTAACCACGATCGCGCCCAGAACAGTACGTTTGCGCAAACCCTCCGGCCACGCCCCTATCGGAAGATCAGCATCGATACGACACAGCCACGCTTGGAGACAGTGCAACGCCACTACGCTAAGCAGCCCTTTGTGCCCGAAGACGAAGAGGAGTTTGCTGCCAGAGCTCAGGAGATTTTGCTCATTCAATCCACAGGATTGGCTAGGCGCATGCTAGCGGCCAAGGCAGAGCGCTTAGTGATCGGGCTGTCTGGGGGACTGGATTCGACACTGGCGTTCCTCGTAGCGAGAGATGCTCTAGCGAAACTGTCGCTGCCGGCCAATCATTTGAACGCGCTCACCCTACCGGGCCCGGGAACCACTCAAGGCACCCTAACCAATGCGCACCGATTGGCTCAAAACGCTGGGGTATCGCTAGAAGAAATCAACATCAATGCGTCAGTGGCTCAACACTTGGACGATCTAGATCACCAGGGTGCACACGACGTCGTATTCGAAAACGCACAAGCCCGAGAACGTACTCAGATTCTCTTTAACTACGCCAACAAAGTCGGCGGAATCGTCGTCGGTACCGGCGACTTAAGTGAGCTGGCGCTGGGTTGGGCGACATTCAACGCAGATCAAATGGCGAACTACAACGTAAACGCCAGTGTGCCGAAAACTTTGATGGCCTACTTAGTTCGATGGTATGCACAGCATCGTGCCGAACCCGAATTGGCCGCTGTATTGATCGACGTCCTGAACACGCCCATCAGCCCAGAACTGATTCCGCCCCAAGACGGCGAGATCAGCCAGCGCACCGAAGAGGTTGTCGGACCTTACGAACTGCACGATTTCTTTCTCTATCACTGGCTACGCTTCGGTGCATCGCCGAGCAAGATCTTTTATCTCGCCTGCGACAGCTTTGCCGACCACCATGCGCCTGAGGCCATCCAGCATTGGTTGGCTCAGTTTTTCCGGCGCTTCATGACCCAACAATTCAAGCGTACGACGCTGCCACCGGGCCCCAAGGTCGGCAGTGTTAGCTTATCCCCTCGTGGGGACTGGCGAATGCCGGACGAAGCGGGATTCAGTCAGTTGGTCGAAGAAGTCGAGTCACTGGTGAACCCACAATCAAATTCTTAATATTGAGAGACACTGCAATGTCTATTTTGCGATCTGTATTCACGGCTGGCCTATGCATTGCGCTGGCCAGTACCGCACACGCCAGCAGCAACCATTGTGGTGATGAAGGTGTGTGGATTGAAATTCTCGGCGCGGGCAGCGGCGAACTGAATGACGGCCAAGCCTCGCCCAGCTATTTGATCTGGCACGACGATGTCGCCCGGGTGCTCGTCGACGCCGGCTCTGGATCGCAAATCGGCTTTGAAAAATCCGGGGCAAGTTTTGAATCCATTGAAGCCATCGCACTGACCCAGCTCAAACCCGATCACAGCGGCGATTTACCCGCCTACATCAGCGCAGCCCAAAGCGATACACGCGACATGCGCCTGACCGTCATGGGTCCGAGCGGCGATGGCGATAACCATATCTCTACCCGAGAGCTAATGCAGCGTCTGTTCGGTGCGGAAGGTGCCTATCCCTATCTGGCCAACGCGATCAAGCCCAGAGCCAGCTTGGGATTCCGAGTGCGCAGTGTGGACATTCCCGCAACCGGCTCGAAGCGCTGGTCCCAGTACCAGACCGAACACGTCAAAATGTCGGCCATTCCCGTCCACCACGGTGACGTCCCAGCATTGGCCTGGCGCATCGAAATTGCCGATCAGATCATTGTGATTGCCGGGGCCTTCAACAATTCTAAAAACGTCGTCCCAACATTTGCGAAGGATGCTGACGCGCTAGTGGTCAGCCATGCCATTGCAGAGAATTCTCGCGGTGCGCTGCGAGAACTGTATTCTCGGCCCTCCCAACTGGGCAGAGTGGCGGCTCAAGCGGACGCAAGGATGATGATCTTGGGCCACCGCAACAGCAGAACCCGAGGCCGGGAAAGTATCAGCCGCAGCGCAATGGAAGAACATTACGAGGGCGCTATTTTATTCGCCAATGACGGCGAGTGCTGGGGGCTTTAGCCCCCCAAACCAAGCTACTCAGCACCGGCCCGCAAATAATCTGACGCCAAGCGCGACATGGCATGCACCCCAAGAGGCAGGGCACCCTCATCCACATAAAAGTACGGCGAATGGTTGGGGATCGCCTTGCTCGCTGGTAGATCAGCGGGCCGCCCGCCAATAAAGAAGAAAAAGCCAGGGACCTGCTCTTGAAAGAACGAAAAGTCTTCGGCGCCAGTAATACGCGCTGGCTCAGACACATGTTCCGCGCCATAAATCGCTTCTAAGGTGGGGCTCAGCTGACTCGTCAGCGCCGCATCGTTGAAGGTGACGGGCACACCCGGGTCAATATCGATTGTGGCCGTAGCTCCCTGTGACTCGGCAACTTGGGTAACAACACGACGAATTTTTTCGTGTACCTGTCCGCGCACATCTGGATCAAAGGTTCGAATCGTACCGCTTAAGCGCGCGGTTTCAGGCACGATATTGTTGCGCACACCGGCTTCAAATTGGCCCACAGTTACGACCACCGGATGCTGGGTAATATCGACTTGCCGGCTGACAATGGTTTGTAATCCATTGACGATCTGCGCACCGACAACGATGGGGTCTACGCCAGCCCAGGGCCGCGCACCGTGTGTTTGGCTGCCCATAATTTCAACGTCAAAACGTTGCGCGCTTGCCATTAAGCCCAGCGGACGAACGCTCGCACGCCCCACCTCTTCGCCCTGAGAAATATGCAGTCCAATCACCGCATCCACTGCGGGATTCTGCAAAGCCCCTTCGGCAATCATCATCTTCGCGCCCCCGTTTTCGCCCTTGGGCGGCCCTTCCTCAGCAGGCTGAAAGAGAAACTTAACCGTACCCGGCAAATCTTCTTTTACCGACGCCAGAACTTCGGCGGCTCCCATCAAAATGGCGACGTGATTGTCGTGACCGCAGGCGTGCATCACGCCAACCTCACGACCTTGGTACTCACCGCGCACCGTCGAGGCATAGGGCAATCCGGTTTTTTCGGTCACCGGCAATCCATCCATATCCGCGCGCAAGGCGATGACAGGACCGGGCTTGCCGCCTTTGAGCACACCTATAACACCGGTATGCGCCACGCCGGTCTGCACGTCGATACCCAGACTGCGAAGGTGTTCGGCTACTAGGGCCGAGGTGCGAAATTCACGATTGGATAGCTCGGGATGGGCGTGTATGTCACGTCGCCATGCAACGACGCGCTCGGTAACGGCATCGACTTGATCGGCGATGGCCTCGTTCAGCGAATCAGCGGAAGCGAAAGTGGTCCACCCAAACAACATCACTGTGATAAAAATACAAATCGCTCTCATAATAATCTCCCAACGATAAAATGAACCTGCTGCTTAAACAGGTCGACGAAAAAGGATGCCATCTCGGCCGTTACCAGCCACGCTCCTCTTTCAACTGTGTGAATCCCAATCGATCCTGCAACGTTGCCACGAAGTCAGGATATCGCAGGGGTAAGCTGGCTAAATCAAACTGGCTGGCAATTTCACTTCGTTCTTCGCGTTCCAATAAAAACTTAAAGGCGTGGATGAGAACCCACTCGTGGGTATTCGTGCCCTGGCACAAAGTCTGATAAAACGCTGGCTCCAGAGTCACCGAATGAAAACTCTCGGCGCTACCCTCCAAGACAACTTCGTAGACATTGATTCCCACGAGATTCACACTGATCACTGTTTTCTCTTTGCAGCATATGGACAGCCCTCATCATGACCGAAACCGCAGCCGACACCAAAGTGCTTTGCCAGCAATTGCAGACGATTTGGCACGAACAAATACCGCTGTCCAAGGCCATGCAAATGCAGATCACAGACTTTGATGGTGAGATGCTGACCACTCGGGCGTCGTTAGAACCCAACGTCAACGTACACGGCACGGCCTTCGCAGGCAGTCTTTACGCTATTCAAGCGCTAACCGGGTGGGGCATGATGCACCTGCAGCTGAAGCTGAATGCATTGAATGCGTCCATCGTCATCGCCAGCGGT
>JAACDS010000392.1 GCA_009936895.1 Pseudomonadota bacterium | reverse complement strand
TTTAGGACGCTCTGGAGACTCCATCAAATGAGAACGACTAAGAATCGCTGCACAACAACCTAAGTCGTTTTGGCCTGAAGGCCTTGCGTGAAATCTTGAGCTCTTGTCTACTGAAGGTATGCGCTCGAATTAAGGCGCTGGAGGCAGGCGCTGACGATTTTGATACCAAGCCCGTGGATCTTAAACGGCTAATCGGAAAAATCGAAGCCTTGGCTTCCGGTGAGGGCTAATCTGAACGCGCAACAAGTAACTCGAACTGAACCGCGAATATTTCGCATAATATATATTATGTTAAATTGGAAAGATCGGGCCGGCAACCTTACAACAACAAGCCGTCTTCGGAACCTCAATACCCGCTATTGAAACCGGAACTGGCCATTCACCAACCCCTCTTCGCTGCCGCGATCAATACTGGCACGGTCAATGGCGTAGCCCTGCTCTGTTTCGATACTTGCCAGCCACTGCACCAGAGCATTAAACGGCTGCTGCTCTACTGCCACGCTCACGCTGCCATCGGACTCGGGCTGCAACCGACTGAGGGTTATGCCAAATCGGGCCGCGCTGCTGGTGATCTGAGCGATGGTCGGAGCGCCGCCAGAAAACGGTTGTCCGGCGTTTCCTGCACGGCGTGTACTGCTTTGGGCGAGCGCCTGCCGATTTTCCGCGATCCAATCCGCCAGGGTTTGGCTCTGGGCCGCGCGCTGTTGCTGTTTGGCGGTAAAATCAACCAACGGCTGCCAGAGACCGATATAGAAAAACAAAGCCACGCACAGCGTGCCAAGCACCTTTAAGATGCGCTGATCGGTAGCGCTTTTGCCGGCGAACCAGCGATGGACGGTGGTGGCTCGCCATTGATCGGCCAGATTTTGGAATAGCGTTTTCATCTACACAATCTCACGGGGTTATTCAAAGATACGTCCCCTTCAGTCGGGCGCGAACACGGTCTCGTTCTGCGGTGGCATCGCTTACCTCCACCACGATCCCGACCGCCTGACTGCGATTCTTGATGGCATCTAACTCGTCAAACCCGCTGATCAGCACATCCGCGGTCAGCTCCATTTGTTTGGCGCGAAAGCGCAGAGACTGAAGTTCGCTGTTGGGCCCCAGCACCGAGGTCGTCCGCAGCATCAAATCCACCATACTCACAGAGCTTTCAGCCCCCCCTGTCGGCCCGATTTTTGATGCAAGACGTCGCTGTAGCTGGGTTGCTGTCACAGGCAGGCTATCGCCGGGAAATAGGGCCTCAAAGGCCGCAAAATTTTCCGTGGTGCGCGCATTGGCCTGATGCTCATGCCACAGACCCTGGGCGGCCAACCCTCCAGCGGCCACACCAATCCAAGCAGCTGCCAGCGCCAACGTACGACGCCACTTGGCCGAGACACCACGGTCTTCATAACGCACGGCAAAACTGCCCTGCAAAAGGTTCAGCAAGTCAACGTTGGGTTTCGCGCCATTGCCTGCACCTGCCAACCGCTGTGCCAGATAATCCAACGGCGCTGTCGAAATAACCGTTTGTTGGGGCGCAGAGGAAATTTGCCCAAGCTCCAGATCCGACAGTTCGCCGCCAACGCTCGTGATCGAGTCCGTTGCCAGCGCGTCTAGGATTCCGGGGACCGCCTCTCGGTCGATTAACGCATCTTGGTCTGATGTGACCACCAACACCTGATCGCGCTGGAACAATAAAGCGGCAGCGGAATCCTGCGGACGTACCAGTTCCGCCTGAGAGAACGCTGAGCCGGCGGTGATTCCCGCATCGAGCACCGGTGCCAGCCACGCGCTAAGGCGGTCAGTTTCAATAACCGCACAGCCGACAGGTTGGCCAGGACGAATCGGTTGATGGGCAATATGTACGTCCTCAACATCACTGGTAATGAATTCTTCCAAGGCGAAGGGTAAGGCCTGGCGGATGCTGTTCGCTGTCCGGCCCGGGACGCTTACACTGAGATACACCACGTCTTCGCTGGGCAAAACCAAGGCCACGCGATCCGGTCTTTCAAACCAGTTGGGGTGCTCTTCGACGAAACCGGGTAGATCCACAACGCCAACCTCACCCGAGGTGAGTGCGCCCTGCTCATCTTGATACCGCCACAGCCAATCACCCGTATTTTGGGTGGGATCGAGAGTCCGTGCGGGACTTAACAACAGCATATTTCTGCCTGCCTGATTACTGTCCTAACTTGAGTCACTGTTTGCAGTGGAATTCGCGCGAAACGTGTTACCAAAATCACGTTGTAGCAACGTTACCTGCCCGTTGCTCAGATCACGCCGGAACAACGACGTGAGGCTAACACGACTCTGACTGAGCTGCGCCTGCGCACGCATCAAAAAGTACTCACTCGTGACGCTGAGCTCGCTTTGCACACTTAAAAACGCCGGATTCGCCGCCACGAAATCCGTCACATCCTGATAATTTCTGGTTTGCTGCACCAGTGCTTCAGCATCGGCCATAGAGACCCCAGGATCGAACGTGGCCAGCGTGACCGCATCGGCGGTATTCACGTTAATCTTGCTTTGAGTTTCGGGCAGCAAACAAACCTGTCCGATCAAGGTCTGAATGTCCTCGCCGCTGACATCGACCAGCATGTTCAGTTCGCTGAGGTCGCGCATGACCTGATTTGCCGCCAAATGCGGCGGACGCTTAATCTGGTATGCAGAATCCTCTGCCCCGAGGCCGCTGACAGTTTGATCCTCGTCGACCCAATCCTTGATCAGATCGGCAAAATTTGGCGATACGTTCAATCGCTCGGTGAGTCGCTGCAAGCGCTCGAAGTTGAGATTGTTTGGATCGTCCGCCAAGGTATTCAGGTTGAAACAACGATTCAAATCAATGACATAAGCCTGCATCAGCCCTACCCCGTCCAGATCCAAGGGCAATACGGGCTGGGCCCAAATCTCTTCCAAATGATCCACATTCGGGCCTGAATTCACCGCATCGTCATAGAGGGCCTGCCGCACCAGTTCTTCTGCCCCCAAGGCATACTCCAGCGCTTGGGCATGCTCAAAGGTGTTTTGGTGCTGGCTGATCACCAAATTGTGACTGGACAGAATTTGCGTCGTCAGTCCGACTAAAATTGCCGTAATCAGCAGTACAGTAATCAAGGCAACGCCGCGTTCTCCGTGCGCATGGCGGCGTGCTCGCTGCCCTGCATAGATGCCTTTATCCATTGGGCACCTCCCAGACACGCTCAACGATGCCAATAGGCGACATGGATATGCGCAAAATTAAGCCCGCGACTCTTGCCGGAGCGCCCTCGGCTAAAGGCCCAGGCGGCCAAATTTTATGCTCTTCGCCCTGCTCGTCGATGACAAAAAACTCGAGATCATCCACCTCTTCTAGAATGGTTTGGGTTAGTGGCTCCTCACCCCCCAGCCGGTCCAGCACGGGCCAATAGGCGCGAACCAGGTTCTCGCCCTGCAGACGATACGCTACTCGCTGTAAATTTGAGCGAGGCCGCTGTAGGGGGGTACGCCAACCGCCACGGGGCATCTCCAGACTGCCCTCATCACCGATCATCAGGGCTGGAAATGAGTCACCACTGGCTGTGCGCACCGCGCGATCTTGGTATTGCAACATGTCTCGCTGCACGACGAACATTGCCCGGTGTATTTGCGACAAACGGTCGCCACGGTCTTCCAGCACCTCGTAGGCATCTAAGGTTCGTCCGAGCAGCTGCGCGCTGATCATGCCCACAACGGAAAAAATGAACAGGGCCACAAGAATTTCAATTAGAGTAAAACCCTTCTGGGAACTGCCGCGCACTCGATGACGCCCTGCGGGTAATGGTGCTATCGAGTGCATCAATACTGGCCCAAAAACCCAGACAGCTGGCCGTAAGGCCCTTGCCGACCATCGTCATCGGTCGCCTCAAACACTGAGACCTCTACGCGCCTAACCCAAGGGTGGTCTGTGGTCTTGATCTCGGTTTCGACCTCCCACTCCCGATCGGCAAACACGAGACGAGTTTGCTTTGTTCCCTCGGCCAGCGGCTGGGCATCCCGGCGCTGCAGTATACGCATCCGCGCTAGGTGGTTGCTGGCGATCCAGCTAGCCACCGTGCGCTGTTCCAAGCCCCGGGTTTGATTGGCCACGCCGCCAACCGCGGTTGAAATCGCCGCGCCCATCACACCGATAATCGCGATGGCGATCAGCATTTCGATCAGGGTGAAACCGCGCATCAGCCGCCGCCTCTTGAGAAATCATCAAGGCCTTCAAGAGCCATCGGACTAAATCCGTCCGTCACCAGACGAAAACCTTGTACCGAATCCTGTATACCGTTTTGCGGGGTCACTTCAAGCGCAAACTGACTGGCTTCTCCACTGGAAAAAAACACCACATCCGGTAATTCCTGTGAATCGGTTTCGACAGCCGTTTGCGGGATGCTGTCCTGCGCCTGGGCAAACAATCCCGTATTCAACTCGTTGCCCCCGCCGTCCTGCACCCTCAGTTCGTAGAGCAGCGGCTGCGGTGGCTCATCGGGTTTAAACGGTGGTTGAGATTGGGGGATCCAATGGCCTTGCAGTTCATCAAAAACCACAAACAGGTATTCGTCCCGGGCTACGCGCAAACCCCATTCCTGATTGTTTTGAACCGCCCGATCCCGAGCCAACTCGATGCGTTGGGCCATGCGCTGTCCGTAGGCCTGCATGCCACGCTGATCGCCACCCAAATTCAGTGAGATCACCGCTGCGCCCATCAAAATGCCCAGCACAACGACCACGACCAAGAGTTCGATCAGAGTGAAGCCAGAGATCTTGCCCAATCTATGGCTCACT
Organism: Pseudomonadota bacterium; assembly: GCA_009936895.1. GTDB lineage: Bacteria > Pseudomonadota > Gammaproteobacteria > Pseudomonadales > Azotimanducaceae > UBA4421. Next base: position 18 of record JAACDS010000392.1, on the reverse strand, counting down.
TTGTCCATCGACATCCTT
>JAACDS010000065.1 GCA_009936895.1 Pseudomonadota bacterium | reverse complement strand
TCTTGGGGGCCCCGGTCAACGTTTGTAGACCACGGCTCAAACGTTTGATGATCTGGGTGACGGTGGAAAAGCGTTCATCGGACAATTCGTGCAGTTCCCTCAAACCTGTCTGTTCAGGGACCAGGACCAGCCAGGGATATCGGGCATCCTTCATCAGCAGAAGCTGGCATTCGCCAATTCGACCGATCCACGCTGTGTCCTCGGCCAATTGTGGGTGCAGTACGAACGATTCCATGAAGTTTTTTCCCCATTAAACAGGCACGGTGCCCGCCACCGTAGTGCGATGCATGACACGGCGGTGACCGGCATAACCGCCTTGGGCGCAATGCATTACTGAGCGGTTGTCCCACACGACCAACATCTGTTCTTCCCACCGATGTTTGTAGACGAATTCAGCTCGCAGCATGTGCTCGAACAAGCGCGCAAGCAAGTCTGCACTTTCCGACGGCTCCATGTCGTCAAAAGCCAGGGTGTACACCGGGTTTAACCAAAGTGCTTCCCGTCCGGACTCTGGATGGGTGCGGATTACAGGGTGGCTCTGGGTTTGCCAAGCATCATCGCTGGGCACAATTTTCATACTGGTGCGCTTGCCGCCGGCGCGGTACCCCGCGTGGCTGTAGGGTCTGCGTGCGCTGTGCACTGCCGTGCGTCCGTCAATGGCGCGACGAAGGTCTTCTGGCAGTGTCGCTAGTGCCCGAATGCCATCGGCAAAGTGCGTGCCACCGCCGACCGGCGGAACGATTTTGGCGTGAAGAATAGTTGCGCTGGGTGGGGCGGCTTGGAACGACCAGTCTGAGTGCCAGCTGCTGCCAAAAGGCACAACGTTTTCGTCGGGCTCTCGGCGCACTTCCAGAATGTGTTGGTGTCCGACCATGGGAGTGATGAACGGGTCGTGGCCGTACGGACCGAATGTTTCGGTAAATCGTTCCAACTGGGGATGGGTAAGCACTTGTTCGGGGAAATACAGAACCTGATAACGCAGCCACAAAGAACGGATTTGCTCTGCGTCGGCGCGGCACAGCGCTTGAGCTAAATCAACCCCTTTGACGCAAGCAGCGAAGTCGTTGGCGTGAGGCGTAGTACAAATTTCCGACATCGGTGACTTACTTGCGGCAGTTGCGAAGACGCTAAGAGTAAAACAGCAAAAGGGCAAGCACGCCGGCCACGACACAACCTATACACAAGGCTTGCACCGCTTTTGTTGGTGCTGGGGTATCGAGTTGTCGCCATCGGTTCAGAAAAAAGACCAGCGTGACAAGGCTAATCGCGACTAACATGATAGGAAGGAGAATTTTTAGCATGGCGCTCTGGCTCCGAGCTTGACTTATAAGGGCGTGGTCTTGGAAAAGTCGAAATCTAGTGAAGTTTTACGCCCCTAAAGGCTAGTGCATATAGACATCACTTGTCGCACAATGCGCAAAAGCGTTTGTGACCGAACCGAGAAATAGCGAATGTTTCTCGGTTATGGGGCTCAGATAGTTTGGCAAATTCAGTAGGCTAACGGATACGTAGACGGAGGCACAGTGACCAAATCGACGGTAACGCAGCAGGAGCTGTCAGCTTCGGAGCGGGACGCTCCAATCTATAACAGCTTCAGTGAGCTAAGTGATCACGGATTCTCGCTGGCACCCGGCATCTGCGTCTTTATCGCGAGTGTTCATTTGGCCGCATTGGTTCTGGGTATCTGGCTCTATTCCGCTGCTCCGTCAGCGTGGATGTGGGCGGGTACCGCTTGGTTGGTTGCGCATTTTTTGTTGGGGTCGCTTTCCACAACCCTCTACAGTCATCGGCTGATTACTCACAATGCGGTAAAGCATGTCAGCCTGCCGGTGCACCTGTTTTTCAATGTATTCGGTCAGATTTTCAGCGTACAAGGCAGCGTTCGTCGCTGGTCAGCAAACCACGCCCTGCATCACGGCGTGGATCGTCATGGCAAGAAAGAACTGGACCCGTACAGCGCCACCTGGTTTCCGGATTCCCTGCGTAATTTCCTGTGGTCCCACACCCTAACCCATCTCTACAACCACCCTGAGTCGGAAGAATACCAGCGCTCTCACAACGCCAAGCGGCATCCCGTGATTATGTGGCAGGACCGATGGTACGGCCTGCTTACCACCTTCTGGATTTTCTTCTTTCCAATGGGGTTGGGCTACGCAATGGGTGGATTCTTAGGAATGTTCGCACTCACCGCTGGATCGATGTTGGGTACCGTGGCCGTCCAGCACAATACTTGGACGGTCAACAGCGTCACGCATTTGTGGGGCTTCACACCGGGCGTTAAAAGTTCCGCGACGAATAATTACATCTGGCTGGGGCCGCTGGGTGAGGGCAATCATCACGGCGATCATCACGATTTCCCTCGGGACTTCCGAAACGGATTTGGCCTATCTGGCTGGTTGTTGGACCCAACGCGCTACGGGATCTTAGCCCTCAATGCACTCGGGCTGGTGCGCGGTCTGAATTCTGCCTCTAAGCACGAAGAAGCAGAGATCATAGCCCAGCGAAAGCTAGCGGAATTGAACCTGTTTAAGCCGATTACCCGAGAGGCGGCGGTGCTTCGCGAGCAATTAGAAAAAACTGCCCTTACCCTGAAAAACGAGTGGGTAGAAGCCTTGGCTCACGTCGAAAAGCTGAAGCAACAGTCTAAGCTTCTGGAGCGAGCTCGCGCGGGCCGTGAAGAGCTCATGCGAGATATGGAATTGGCGCAACATGCGGTCGCCAAGCGTAAGGAAGCCTTCTACGACGCCGTGGAACGACTGCGCAAGCACTCGGAGGTGTACGCCTAACCGCGG
>JAACDS010000391.1 GCA_009936895.1 Pseudomonadota bacterium | reverse complement strand
CGTCGCTGCCTTTTCGGCATCGGTATTTTTCAGCTGACCGTGTAAGCGTTGATACAGCTCCAAGGGCGATACCGTGCCAGAAAAGCGTACGACGGCGCCATGCTCCGCCATGATTTGTGCACTGTATTGGCTGCTGTCGATGCACCGCCTGCTGATCGTGATATGGCGGTTTGATCTCGCGGATCCGCTGTCTGCCCTGGCTGAATCCAGCGTAACAACATGACGATAGTTTTCTGCCGGCGTCCACTGCAGGGATCGTTGCCAGCCTAGCGCGGCAAAATAGAGGGTGAGCAAGCCGTCAGACAACAGTTGTCTGACGTCCCCTGATCGTGTTCCAGAACCCATAGCTGGTTGATCGGTCTGCTTTGCTACAGGAGGGGGGCCTTCAGGTGTGGTAAAAAGTGACTGGGTTTGGTGTCGGTCAGAGGCGGTGCCGAGATGAGTGCCGGTTTGAGCAGCGCCTTTCGCTACTCCCATCATGGCATCGCAGGTTTCTAGAAAGTTCCTCAGAAGTTCCGTTAGCGGTTCTGCATCGGCCAAGACGGCCTGTTGTCTCACCCCCCTCACAGCGACGCTATCTCTAGTCACGCCCCGGCCGGCATCGAGCACAAAGGTCTGCAGTGATTGAATGGCCTCAGACAGGGTCGACGGTGCCTCACGCATGGCGGTTTCAATATCCGTTAGCGTCAGCTCCACGCTGAGCATCTCACCCACTCTCGGGCTGATTTGGTGTGCCTCGTCGATCAACAGGGACTGTCGTCGATCGTAGGCGAACCGTTGCAGGCGCACCGACGGGTCGAAAACGTAGTTGTAGTCCCCAATGATGATATCGGCAGCCACTGCGGCATCTAGGTTCAGTTCAAATGGACAAAGGGAGTGGGCTTTTGCGGTGTCTTCGATGGTCTGACGGGCAACCAGGGGAATCTCCTCAAGTTCTGCCAGCGCAGGTGGCAGACGGCTGTAATATCCAGCGGCGTTAGGACAGACTGCGGCATCACAGGTCATTTGTGCCATTGGGCACGTTTTCTCTTTCGCCGTAATGTGAACAACTCGCAGCGGCGCTGACGGCTCAACGAGCTGTTTGACTGCGGCCAATGCCGCGTCCGCTCCACGACTTCTGCTGGTCAAGAAGACGAATTGTTCATTCATGGATTGGGCTTTGAGTGCGGGGAACAGCACCGCCATGGTTTTACCACTGCCGGTCACCGCTTCCAGCAGCAGGTTTTCCCGTTTGGAAACGCTGTTGTATACCTGACCAGCCATGGCTCGCTGATTCTTACGAAATGCTGCATGGGGAAACTGCAGTGTCTTCGCCCAGTCAAGACGGCGCTGCGATCGGTTACTCAGCCGCTGCAAACGGGTGTCAAAACACGTTAAGGCGAAAGCGAGAAATGTGCGAGCCGTTGTCGCGCTCAGCGTGTGTTCAAAGCTATTCAGCACACTGCCCTGTGGACTGATGTAGATCACCCGAGTCTGTAGTGTGGTGACGCTGTCGTCTAGGGTCGCCAGCATACCGGCATACAGCCAGGCTTGAGCCTCATCGCTGCCACGCAATGCTGATCGCGGATGGCGTGACGTTTTGTATTCCTCAATAACCGTCTGCCCCGATGCGCTCTGGGTGAGCCCGTCGATCCGGCCTTGCAGTTGTCGGCGTTCACCCAGCAGCGCTATGGGCAGCTTGAGACTGACTTCCTTACGATAGCGCGCGTCGTTTCTCCCGCGTTGTTTCTGAATTGCGCTGTGCGCTAGGGTGCCTTCCCAGGCTTCCACGCTTCGACCCTCGCCGCTTGGATAGAGGTCACCGTGGCGGAACACAAAACCGACCAAATCTCGAACAGCAACTGGTGTCATATCACCGTTTCAACTTAATCACGCGGGCGCGGATGTTTAGGTTGGCGAAGACTTCAAACCAAGCCCGTTGCTGCGGTTGCAGCTGATCTGTCGGCCCCTTCACTTCGACCAGTTCCGGTGTGCCATCCGGGTGCACGACAAAGAGGTCTGGAAAGCCCTTTCGATAATCGGCTAGATTGCGAATCAAAAAATGGCTTAGCTGACGAACCCAGTGCAACGGCAACGCGTCCAACCACTGTTGCAGGGGAATGGCCTCAAGCAAGCCCCAGCTCACCAAGGGGTTAACGATGCCCCGCTTTGCATGGCTCATGGCCAGTAGATGCTCTGTCAGGGCACTGTCAGATTGCGCTTCGATTTGCGCCAAGAGCAGGCTGCGCTGGGTGGCGAATTCGTGCTCCATGAGGTCATGGGGACCGGCCTGGAAAGGATTGGTGAAGGCGCCGGGTTCTGGTGCGAACACAGCATCCCAATACAGCAGCCCGGTCAGCGTTTTTACCAGCGCGTTCTCGCTGTGCACCCCCCATCCGCCTTGTGCGGTGAGTGCCTCGAGCACGTGTTGCTCAACATCCACTGGGGTGTCTTCGATCGGCCATACGGTCACCGGCGGCTGAAAGCCCTGTCCCCGGCGTCCAAATCGCTGACTGAAAATATGCTCGGTTGCGCTCAGCGGCTTGGCTTCGATATCCGCCAACAGGCGTTGACTACGCTCTAACGCTCCCTGTTTGTGCAGAATGCGAACCTGACGTTCTCGTGCAGGCGGTATCTCCGCGTTAGGATAAACCCTAAGCGCGTCATCCCAAGCCTGCTGTTGTTCGCACCACTTGCCCAGCCGCAGCACATTGCGCTGACGCAAACGCTTCGCTCTTGCGCTGTTCGGTGGCTCATTAAACGCCTCTATGAGTCCCGGCAGCAGTTTGGGGTGCTCGTCTAATCGATAAATCCGCCGCTGTAGTTTCTGTTCGTCCAGATAACTGAGCAAACTGACGCGGTCCGGAAAACGGGATTTGGAGAGCTCTACGGATTCGTATCGAACTTGGCCGAGATCTCGCCGAATGTGCGCAGACCAATCCTTACCGCTGCTGCCAAAGTACAGTAGCTGCACCAGTTGCCAACGCGAGGGATCGCTGACGGTGCACCATGGCTGCCGCTGTGCCACCACGCGGCAGATCCGCGCATCTGGGTATCGGCCTAGTATTCGGTTTTTTACCGTGTCCTTGGCGGCGGCTCGTTGGCTTGCCCCGGTGGATGAGAAGAACGTCAGCAGGTCCGCTTTCCTGAGTTGATTCAGCAACCACTCGGCGGGTACGTGCCCGCAGCGCAAAATCAGTCCGCGATTTGTCAGGTCGCTGAGGGCCTGGTGTGGGTCACTGACCTCACGATAGTCCAGGGTGTGTTCAAAAAAAATCGGGCCTTTGCGCGTCAATAGCCGCGCAAAAAGACGTTGTGCATCGTCGTCTGCCAGCAAAAACTGATTCAGCGCGCGGGCGAGTTCGGTCGGTAGTATTGCTTGGTGATGGCTTAGCACGAAGTCGAATACTTCGATGACGTTGTTTTGATAGTAGTCGTCTGGAGCAGCTTCGTGAGGCTTCAGTAATGGCCTGTTGGCGGGGTCGAGTTGACCCGGCGCAACTTGAGATGTTCCGAGGGCGGAATCATCTGCACCGGTAAGCGGAAACGGGGTAGGATCGAAAGGCACCATTAACGAAGCATAGCGTAGATTGCTGGTGATCGGACGCCTATGTAGGCAGCCACCGGCTATTGAACAGGGTCAGGAGGAAGGATGAGTATCGACCACAATGTATCGGATTTTTGTTTGGCTACGGTCGTGACACCCAAAAGCATTGAGGCAATGCTGGAAGCCGACAGTGGTGGTCTATTCAAAGACCAAAACCTGTGGCGGGTTGCCGAGACGTTCTTTCTAAAGGCCCGGGCGGCGCAGTTGAGGGTACCCCTGCTCTTTGCCGTACGCGATGGTGCGGAGAGCTGGTTTTCCCACTGGTCGATAATCAACAGTATCGAAGTCTTGGAACTGCCGGATTCCCGGGGAGAAAGCCGCTGCTACTTTGATCGCTTGCAGCCCTTCAACCCAATTTGGCAGGCCATCGACAGTGTGTCGCATAAGCCGAGTGACGAACAGTTGAGCAGAGAGAGGCTGGAAGGCGCACGAACCTTGCGCTGGCCATTGCAGGACAATCAGCTTCATCCGTATACGATTTGCGAAACACCGGCCTTTATCAGTGCGTTAGGCGACCAGCAGACCTAGGGTTCTTTTTCCCTGTCTTCGACGATACCCAGCTGGGGGGCAATGATTCTCTTTACCGGTGCACCCAGTTCTCTGAGTTTCTCCGCTTGACCGACTAGGTTGCCTCGACCGCCGGCCAGGCGGCCGTAGAGGGTGTCGTAGGTGCCTTGTACGGTGCCCAGCTGCTTGCCCAGTTTGTCCACTTCTTCAACGACACCCTGCAGCTTGTCGTACAGCGCGCCGGCACGTTGCGCGATGTCTTGGGCATTACGATTTTGTTTCTCTACCTGCCACAGGTTATCGATAATCCGCAAAGCCATCATCAGCGTGGTTGGACTGACCAGCATGATGCGTTTGTTGAAAGCGTCCACAAAGAGTTTGGGGTCCAGCTCCATGGCCAAGGTGAACGCGGACTCAATCGGAATGAAAAGGAGCACAAAGTCCAATGACCGCAGATCGGGCAACTGGTCGTAATCTTGTTCCGCGAGCTTTTTGATTTGTCCTTTAACGGCTTCGACATGCTGCTTCATAAACACCTGCCGGGCCTGTTCGTCTTCGCTGCTCAGGGCTTGTTCGTAGGCCACCAAGGTGACCTTGGAATCCACCACAACATCCTTGCCTTCGGGCAGGCGGATGACGATGTCTGGGCGTTTGGTGCGGCCTTGTTCATCACGACTGGAGGGTTGCACAAAGTACTCGTGATCCTTGCGTAATCCGGAGTCTTCCAGAATACGCTCGAGCACCAGTTCGCCCCAATTGCCCTGAATTTTGTTATCGCCCTTTAAGGCCTTCGTTAAATTTTCTGCCTCAGTATTGATGCGATCGCTGGCCGACTGCAGGTTTTGCATTTCCTTGAGCAGAGACGCCCGCTCCTTGGTATCGGATCGATACACTTCTTCAACACGCTTACGAAAATCGCCGATCTGCTCGCGAAAGGGATTGAGCATGACGTCCAGCGATTGCCGCTGCTGAGCGCCTTGGGCATGCAGAACTTTAGTCGCCAGAGATTCAAATTCCACTTTCATACGTTCGTTGGATTCACGCAGTAATTTTTCCCGTGCCGCAAAGCTGGTTTGGACTTCCTCCATGCGACCTTGTAAGGCGGATAGGTCACTTTGCTTCTGTGATAACTCCCCTTGCAATTGGGTGGCTTGCAGGGTTAGCTCCTGCTGTCGCAGTTGCAGCACCGCTTCCTTAGCGGTCAGCCCCGCTAATTCCGTGTCTTTTGCGTGCAGGGCTTCTTGCCCACGATTTTTCAGAATCAAAAAAGCCATGCCGGCTCCGGCGCTTATGCCGAGTACTAACATCACCCACGAAAAAATATCGGGCACCGTTCTGCTTCCTTCATCTCAATATGCGCACCAAGAATGGGATAACCCACCGGCTTGAGCAAGCCTGTTAGACTGGCGATCAGTTATTTGCATTCAATGAGGGGAGACGATGAACGCACAGAAGAAGAAAATCGGCATTCAGCTGCCTCGCCAGGCCAATCCTGAAGAACTCGCCATTCGTTACTCGCTGGAACTGGAAGCCTTGGATCCTGTTGCGGAAATCATCGAAGTGGCTGCCAAAACACCGGAGGAATTTGCTGAGGGCGTGAGGCATATGGATGCCATTATCACGTCTTGGGGGTTTCGAATTGACGCCAATCTTATCGACCAGCTTGAGAAGTGCGTCGTGATCGGTGTGGGCAGCGTTGGGGTCGATATGGTGGATATCGAGGCAGCGACCCGGGCCGGCATTGTGGTCACCAATGTGCCCGATGTGTTCATTGAGGAAGTAGCCGACCACGCCCTGATGCTGTTGCTTGGCTGCACCCGACAGATGAAGGCGATGAATCGCATGGCGGCAGAGGGGCAATGGTGGTCTGGCAGGCCCCTGCTGAATCACACACCGCGTTTAATGGGCCAAACATTGGGACTGTTTGCCTACGGCAATGTGGCCCGCTGCACGGCGCGACGGGCCAAGGCCTTTGGCATGCATGTGATCGCCTACGACCCCTACGTCAGCGAACTCACCATTTCCGATGACGGTGTGGAACCGGTGAGTCGAGACGAGCTGTTAGCCCGCTCAGACGTTATCTCGGTTCATGCGCCACACAATGAAGAAACTCATCACGCTTTCTCTGCTGATGCCTTTGGCAAAATGAAGGCAACTTCAATCATCATCAACACCGCCCGCGGACCGATTATTGATGAGCAAGCGCTGATCGATGCTCTGGAAACGGGGGCGATCGCTGGGGCCGGCCTAGACGTGTTAGAACAAGAACCTCCAAGTACCGAAAACCCGCTACTGCATATGGAGAATGTTCTGGTGAGCCCTCATGTCGCCTCCGCGACTACTCGCATGCGACCGGAAACCCGCCGTCGTGTCGGCCGTGAAGTGGCCTTGGTGTTGCGGAATAAATGGCCAATGAGTTGCGTCAATCCAACAGTTTTACCCAAGGTGCCTCTGGAACGCTGGCAGCCCTACCCCATGAATCGAGGTCCGAATCGCTAGTTTCGCGTGCGTGAATACCCGCTGCCCAGCCATCGAATGGAGTGTCTGTGTCTTGGTCTGATCTGCGCTTAACACCGTCTATACAGCGCAGCTTTCGGGCCGAGCGGGCTGCGGAGCTCACGATGCCGGCTGCCCTGGTTCTGTTGGAAGGCGGCGTGGTTGGCGTTATCGCCGCAAAAATTTATCAGGTCGAACCCCTGACCTTGGCGCTCATTAGCGCGGCGCCCATGTTTGCCAATCTGTCCAGTTTTTTCTGGAGCCGGCTGTCAGCTGGACGCTCAAAAGTTGCCGTTGCCTGCCTTCTGCAAGCCTTGATAATCGCCTGCGTTATTTCCGTCGCTCTCTTACCCAGCGGCACGTGGGGTGCTGCGGTTCTCGTGAGCAGCATGATTGCCTCTCGAGTGTTGCTGGCCGGTGTTGTGACTGTACGCAGTGTGATCTGGAGTCTGAATTTCGCCAGACATCAGCGCGCCCGAGCCACCAGTCAGCTGCAAATGATCAACGCCATCGTCACCGTGATTATTTCATCCGCCATCGGACCGCTACTCGACATGTATCCGGACAGTTTGGCGTGGATCTATTGGTCTGGCGCCGTAGTCGGTGGCCTCGGGCTCGCGCTATTCGCTCAAGTCCGCGTGGTTGGCGAAGCCCGCCAGCGCGTGCGTGAGCGTCAGCAGCGGCGAAGTCCGATACGTTCCATGGGGTTCATACAAATCCTTAAAACCGACCGATGGTTTCGCTGGTATCAGGTCAACATGTTCGGTGCCGGCTTCAGCAATATGCTGATTGAGGCACCCTTGATCTTCATTATCACGCGCCAACTGGAGGCCTCTTATACGGTGTCGATTATGTTGACCATGGTCATACCCTTTGCGGTAAGCCTGATTTCCATGCCGCTGTGGGCGAACTATCTGGACCGCGTGCATGTGGCCCAATTTCGCTCCAGACAAAGCGTACTGTGGATTTTGGCTCAGCTGCTCACCATGCTTGGGGCCATGCTCGAATCCTTAGTCTGGCTTGTGATTGCTCGGACCATCATGGGCATCGCGAGAGGCGGTGGTTCCTTGGCTTGGCAGCTTGGTCACAACGATTTCGCGCGCCAAGATCAGCTAGGTGCCTATATGGGTCTGCACGTTACCTTGACCGGATTGCGTGGCGCCATCGCGCCCTTCCTTGGCATTTTGCTCTACACGGGATGGCAAGGCGGAGGTTTATTACCAGGTTCCTGGAACGGTATCGGGCCTTGGATCTTTGGCGCGGCAGGCGTCATTAGCGGACTATCGGGATGGGGCTTCTATGGCCTCTACCGAGCCATGAAGCGCGAAGGCAAAATTACCCTGCGCGTATCGTAAGGTTTAAAAAAATCGACGCGTTGGAACGGCGGAGGCTTTTGAGCAAGCCTTGCCTCACTCAGATACCTATTTCTCGGTCGGATCTCGGCCGTCTCGTGGCGCGCCGGTGCCAGAAGACCCCATAAAGACTTTTCTGCCGTCTTGCAGGGTGACGTCCCGCCCGTTCGCACGTTTGGAGCGGTCTTTTGATTGATAGCCGTCAACGACGATCACCGTGCCAGGCACCAGCGAGCGCTTGTTCAATCCGCGTCGCAGCAGCGTATTCGGCGTGCCGCCTTCGACCATCCAAACTTCTGTGTCGCCTGCATCCGTCGTGTGCTCCATGTGGATCCACGCGTGAGGGTTTACCCACTCCACCTTGACCACGGGGCCCCGCAAAATCAGCGGCCGGTTGGGGTCAAATTCAGCACCAAAGGCGTGATGCGCAGACACTTGGGTGCCTGCCGCAGCAATTGCCGCACCGGCCACGGCTACCTTGAGCCAGTGTCGCTTCGTCCAATTCATCAATGTGTTCACGGTCTTCTCCCTGTGATGTTGATCGGTATATCCAGCATCTAGTCTACGTGACGTTACATCGCCCCGCGCAGACTATTGCCCCCCGGCAGATGAGGCGGTTTCGACGTCTTGTTCGAGCAGTCGCGCGCCGCGCATGATGTTGCCTAGGGCATAGTTGCCCTCGTGGCAGGCATATTCGTAAACCTTATCGTCGGTTCGTGGCCAAGGGAAGTCTCCCTCCCAGGCGGAAGTCCACACCGTAGGGTCTTCCACGCGAAAACTGTAGAGAAGTGAGCCGTCTTGCTCTTTCTTGAAACGCTCGATGACCCGCAAGTTTTCGTCGGCACCGTTTAGCGCAGGATTGGCAACGAAATTTGTGGTGTCGACCACCAACGTATCGCCCTCCCAGTGGCCGACGGAGTCACCCATCCACGAGCGTAGTTGACTCGGACGGTGCTCGGCATTTAGACGAATGACCCGGGCGTCGTGAACCATTTCGGTCAAGATCATGACATGGGAATCGGTTTGCACAATGCGCTTTAGGTTGTTGTAGAGCACCGGCAGCATGGGTGGTCCGCCCACTGAGCCAAAGCCCAGCAAGCAGCGCTCGGCCAATGGTCGAAGTTCCATGTCATCGTAAGGACCTTGGCCTCCTTCTTTGACCCACCAGGCAGTGCCTTGGTTTGGTCG
>JAACDS010000390.1 GCA_009936895.1 Pseudomonadota bacterium | reverse complement strand
TGCACGCACTGGCCTGCCGCGCCGTATTCGAGGCGAGTTGGGAAAAAGTCATCACGCCTTTGGACACCTGCGGTAACGTGATTCTGGACGGAGAGCGTTTTGCGAGCATTCGCCAAGCGGCAGAGCGCGACGGGCACGCCAGCGCGGCAGGCATCAGCATTGACAATCATCTGGGCTGGTTTGAGGCCGTGCGCTCATGGCCAATACTGAAGAATCTTGATCCCCTCAAACAAAGCTCGATTCTTTATGACTTGGTGGCCGTGTACTTGGGTTTCGCCGATGACCTGCTAGACATGGAAACACTGCCCATCGTAGTGACCCCGGACGGCAAAACCTTAGTCGACGCCACCGGCGAAGCGGTCCACTGCGCCATGAACTGGCGGGACAAAAATGCATTCTTAGACTTGGTAACCGAGCGACTGATTGGCGGTTCCCTATGACCAAGCGACCCAATGTCGTGGTGCTGTTTCCCGATCAACTCAGAGCTCAGTCCTTGCCACTGTTTGGCGAGACGCAAATTGCCACACCGCACATAGACCGTCTCGCCGACGAAGGCACGCTGTTGACCCAAGCCATTTCGCATTGTCCGGTATGCACTCCGGCCCGGGCCATGCTGCTTACTGGGCGCTATCCACAGACCACCGGCCACTTGATCAACACCACCCGAACCCGACACAGCGAAATTTCCATTGGCGACGCCTTTGCTCATCAGGGCTACAAAACCGGATGGGTGGGTAAATGGCACCTGCACACTGGCCTGTGGCCTGCCTTGGACCGTATGCCCCAGCATCCAGACTGGGTTCCCGAAGGCCGGGATCGTTTGGGCTTTGACTACTGGCGCGCCTACAACCAACACATGGTGTACTTCGATGGTTTCGTGCAAAAAGGCGATTGGAACTACGAGCGCTGGGATGGTTACGAAACCGATGGACTGATGAACTACGGCAAAGAATTTATGGATTCAGCCGGTGACGATCCCTTTTTGTTGTTTCTGTCACCGCATCAACCGCACTTCACACCCTTTACCTTTGCACCTGAGGCTTACTACGACCGGCTACCCCCTAGGCTAACCCTGCCCAGCAACGTACCCGAGCCGATGCGAGAATCGTCACTGGACATGTACCGGCACTATTTGGCCATGATCCTCGCCGTCGATGACATGCTGGGTAACCTGCTGGACTACCTTGATGAAAAGGGTTTGGCCGACAACACCATTGTCGTGTTCGCCTCAGACCACGGCACCCAAGGTGGATCACAGGGGGTAAATCCTTGGTCCAAGAAAAACCCGTACGACGCCTCTATCCACATACCCGGGATCCTTCGTTATCCGGGCACTGTGGCCGCTGGCGGTCGCTGCGACAGTATCGTGTCCATGGTGGATTGGTTTCCGACCCTGTGCGGTCTGGCCGGCATACCCGTACCCCGCAGCATCGAGGGCTCGAACAAAGCTGGCGCGATTCTTGGCGGTGACGACGGCGACGATTCCGCCTTTATCATGAACTTCTCGAAATGGTTCGACTGGTTCCAAGACGGCGCAGAATGGCGCGGCGTGCGCAGCCGAACCCATACCTACGCCCAGTGGTTAAATGGCAAGAAAGAGTTGTATGACCTACGCGACGACCCTTTGCAAATGAACAATCTGGCAGGGCTAGGCACCCGCGCAGAAACCGACATGCACCAACGACTTTTGGCACATCAGAGCACCCGCCAAGACGAGTTGGTCAAATGTACGGATTGGAAAAACTGGCTGGACAAAGAGCGCCGTGTGGTTCGAAATGCCTTTGGTGAACTCAGTCATCCGGAAAGCGAACCGGATTGGTCTTTGCTCCATTAGGGAACCTACGCTTATGAACACGCATCATTACCCCATCGCATTGCACGCAGATGTCATTACACGTTTTCAGCGGGACGGATTTGTGAAAACTAAAGATGTATTAAGCACTCAGGCGCTCAAACAGTATGCCGGCGCAGTTGACGCCGAGGTGGCACGCAGAACTGCCGCAGACAAACGCGAGGTATCGGACAAAAGCACCTACGAACAGAGTTTTATTCAGTGCATGCGATTGTGGGAGACCAGTGCAGACGTCAAGGCACTGTCATGCCATGCGGGGCTGGCGGGCATGGCAGCCCAATTGCTTGGCGTCGACAGTGTTCGCCTGTGGCAGGATCAGGCGCTTTACAAAGAATCCGGCGGCCGAGAAACCACCGCACATCAAGACGAAACCTTTTGGCCCATTGGTGCCGCACCCTTAATCAGCGCATGGATTCCATTCGACGCGATTACCATCCATAACGGGGCCATGGCCTATGTCCCCGGTTCACACAAAGCAGGGCCCTTGAAAACCGTGGACATCACCCACCGCTCGGAACCCTACGACATATTGGCCGACCCCAAACTTGGGGGCCAAAGCCCCCAGTGGGTCGATGTGGACCCCGGCGCCGTGGTCTGGCACGACGGATTTACCGTACATCAGGCATCAGCTAACGAAAGCCCTAATACGCGCCGTGTGTTCACCGTGGTCTACATCGCCAGCAATGCCGAACGCCTCAAAACATGGCCATGTTTTCCATTGGACCGCGAAAACATCGCGGTTGGCGATCGATTACGCGGCAGTGGTATGCCTATATTGTGGCCACCGTCAACGGAACTGCCTGAGCCACCTGCATCGGTTGGTGAAACAGTGGGCCCGCAACAAAACGTACAACGGAGCTAAGAAAATGGACCAGCATCCCATGGATAATATTCCAGTACGCCCGCTGAAATTTGACGCCACACATTCTGAGCCTGTCTGGAGCAAAAGCTCACCAGAGTTCGCCATGTTCATCAACGCCTTGGGTGTGGACGTACCTCACTTTGAACGGTTTTTGGTTCGCGTAATGCGTGAGTATCGTGTCGAACTGAGCGACCCAAAGCTGTTGCAGGACGTACAGGCCATCATTGGCCAGGAGTCTCACCACGCGTTCAACTTTTCCAAATGGACACAGCGCCTTGCCGAAAAGTACCCACAGGTTGGGCGAGTGGACGACGCTTGCAGCAAGACCTTTACCGGCATGACTCAACGCAGCAAAAAGTTTCAGATCGGCTTCGTCGCCGGCTACGAGACGTTTACCTTCTTGGGCGGTTTGATCATCTTGCAACGCTATCAGGAACTGATGGGTGAAGCCGATCCGGTGATGCGGGCCATATGGGTATGGCATCAGGTCGAAGAAGTAGAACACGGTGCCGTGGCCTTCGACTTCTACAACGCTTTTTACGGAGAACACGAGTGGTTCCGAAAGTTTATGGTGGTCCGCGCCTTCGGGCACATCCTCAGCGAAACCTTCAAGGCCTATGCTCCCATGGTGCGCGGCGAAGGTTTGTACAAAACTCCGGACAAAGCTCTCAAAGCCTGGCGTTTCTTCTGCCGCTTTGGCTTTGATCTGGCGTGGTCTGCCCTCCCAGTGCTGAAACGGGGCTACCATCCGCGCACCCACCCGATCTGCAACAACGCCCAAAACCCGATTGCGCTGGCATGGCGCGAGCATCATGAAAACGGCGGCGATGTGTTGTCTTTGAACGACAAAATCATGAGTGCACTGCTCAGGACTCAAACCAAAATGGAGTCAGGCGTATGACGGATCTCAGCACCCAAAACAGTGCCTACTTTCACCGGGTTGCACTGCACGCCATCATCGTACTCAGCATCGGTTTGATCGCAGGACTCATGCTGACCTTTTCCCTATTGGACGCCGTGAATCTGTGGCCCTTGCCGGTGTGGGAGGTGTCAATACCGGGTTCAAACCGGGGCTGGGCTACCGCCCATGTTGGCGGGATTCTTAACGGCATCATGCTGATCGCCCTAATCCATCTGGCAACCAAACTCGAGCTGTCCGAGCAGGATTTTCGGCTCAGCTCGTCGTCACTGATCATCACCGGCTGGGCGAACACCATCTTTTACTGGGCCGGAAACCTTGCACCGAACAGAGGCCTGTCCGTAGACGATACGCTTTACGGAAGCGCCGACATCTGGGGAGCCATTGCCTTTCTCAGTGGCGGCGGGGGAATGTTTTTTACCTTCTTCGTGATGTATCTGCTGGGCCGCGCCGCGTCGCGAAAGTGTTAATCATCTTCAGCTCGCTCTCACTCCCGCTTTTGCGGGCTGTGGTTTCTGCCAGGTCCTACTGATGGGCGCATAAGCGCTTTTTTCTGTGTTAAATCGCTTACTGGCTATTTTTTTATTCTCCCTGATGTGCGCTATGGTCATGGCTTGACCATCGTCCAAGCATGCAAGACAGGAGAGACCCTATGGATATTGGCGTTTGCGTTGCCTCACGAGTGACGGATATTGATTACGTCGTGCTAGCCGAGCAGCTCGGGTTTAGCCACGCTTGGATGACCGACTCGCAAATGCTTTGGTCAGATGTCTACGCAAGTTTAGCGCTTGCCGCCGACCGAACAAAAACCATTAAGCTCGGCACCGGTGTCGCCGTCTCAGGCACTCGCCCCGCAGCAGTCAATGCCGCAGGCATCGCCACCATTAACGCGCTTGCCCCGGGGCGAACCTTCTTTGGTGTCGGCTCGGGCAACACGGCAAGACGCATCATGGGAATGCCGCCTCAAAAAATCGCCGAGTTCGATGCCTATCTACAAACACTGGTGCCTCTACTGCGCGGTGAGGAAGCCTGGCTAAAGCACGGGGACAGCGACATACCCATCAGACATATCATGCCGGAAGATGGATTCGTTAATTTCAAGGATCCAATCCCCTTGTTCGTCTCGGGCTTTGGCCCAAGATCTCTCGCCCTTGCGGGTACTTACGGCGATGGCGCTGTACTCGGCGTATCCACCCAGAGTGCCGTCAGACAATCGTTGGCGGCGGTGCAAGGGGGTGCGCGAGCATCACGCCGCGTCTTGGCCTCAGAAGACAGCGAGACGAACTTCTACAACACAGCACTCACCTGCATCACCGTGTTAGACCCGCAAGAACCGGTGGATTCACCTCGAGTAAAGCGTGAATGTGGCGCGATGGCCATGGCCAGCGTGCACTATGCCTTTGATCAGTTTCGAAATTTTGGCCACCAGCCGCCAAATTGGTTGGCCGAAATATGGGACGACTACTGCGCCTTGCTCAGTCGCGAGCCCGCGGAGCGTGTTCACCAGCGCATTCATGCCGGCCATAACTGCTGGGTTCTGCCAGAAGAGGAACGATTCCTGACGCCCAGCGTCCTACAAGCTGCCAATATGATCGGCACTCAGGAGCAACTGATCGAGCGACTGCAAGGTTTAGCCTCTGCTGGGTTGAATCAAGTGATGGTGTTGCCCAACTTCGATACTCGGAACCAAGTACTCGAACGTATCAGTAAGGACATCCTTCCTCATGTCCGGGATTTGTAGCTCAACCGTTACGCCCGAACGCCGCCGTAGAATCGGGCCTTGGCTGGGGATCGCTCTGCTCACCATGGCCGGCTGCAGCGAGCCACCGCTGAACTGTCAGATTAACCGTAACGTCGTCGACAATGGCACGGCCTCCAGTCCCATTCACGACCCGTCGATCGAGCACTTTGACGGTAGGTACTACGTCTATTCGTCGAGTGCATTGGGTAGTTTTTATCAGTCAGCAGACCTCAGAAACTGGCAGGCGTCCGGTGCGGTATTTGACGCGATGCCAGACTGGCTGTTGCGCGAAATTCCTGAGGCCGACCACATTGGCGCACCGGACATTTCCTATTACCATGGCCGATATCTGCTGTTCTATCAATCGCATATTTCCGACACTTGCAACGCGGCAACGGGCTTGGCAACCAATGCGGTATTAGACCCAAAGCACCCCGACTATGAGTGGGTCGACCACGGTCTTATCTTGCGATCCAAACCTTTTTATGACGATGTGCCGATCTATTGCGGCAACGATGAAGCCACATTCAATGCCATTGACGCCCAATTCTTTGTTGATGAAGAGAACACCCCTTGGCTGGTCTTCGGTTCCACCATCGGCGGCATCACGTTGATTCAACTTGATCCTAAAACGCTAAAGCCAGCAGACGATGCGGCGTATACGACGTTAGCCCAGCGTTGGCTCTTACAAGAAGACCCGATCATCGAAGCACCGTTTATCACTTTTCGCGACGGCTACTACTATCTGTTCATGTCCTTCAACCATTGCTGCATCTATGACGACACGAGCTACCAAATGCGGTTTGGGCGCTCAAAGGAGGTCACGGGTCCCTACATTGATCAACAAGGCTGGCCCTTGTACCTCGGCGGGGGATCGTTGTTGATCGCATCCGATCCCCCCTTCGTCGCAACGGGACACGGCGATATCATGCAGACAGACGACCGGCACTGGCTTGTCCATCACGCCAAACTACCCGCCAAGGATCACTTAGCGCATCTCCAGATTCGGGCCTTGAACTGGACTGAAGATCAATGGCCGACGGTATGTCAGCCCTAGACTTTCCAGGGCCCCAGTCGCAGACCCAGCGCCACCACAACACCGTAAGCCACTGCCGCCAGCGCCACGAGGTACAGGCCTACATCGATCGACGTCTCCGCGCCAATCCAGAATAAGCCGGTAGACACGATAACCAGGCGGACAAAGGCACCCAACACCGGGAACGACAGCGTATTCAGCGCCTGACTCGCCAAGTAGCAGCTTAAGCCCAGCGCGAAGAACGCATAGGTCGGCGCGACAACGGTTAAGGCTTTGCCGCAACTACTAATGACCGCTGGGTCGCTACCCACCATGGAACACCACACATTGGGGAAGACCGCCAATATCAAACCCAGCGATCCGATCAGCATTACGTTCACCAGCACACCGCGCCAGGCAATCGCAATGGCTTCGGCACGTCTGCCGGCGCCAACATAGGCTCCGACAATGGCGATCATTGATGCACCAATCCCAAAAATCACAGGCACCATAATCAGTTCAAGCCGAACCGCGAGACCGAAACCGGCCAACCAATCTGTGCCGTAGGCACTGAAAATGACCGTCGTTACCATGGCATAGACAATGGTCATGACCGATTGCGTGGCCGCCAACAGCCCTTGCTTGAGAATGCGCGCCAACAGCTCGGAACGAAAGGCGCTTATGCGAAAACGAACCGGCTGACTAGGATGAACAACAAAATAAATCACTAGGGCTGCCGCAAACACATAGGAACCCGCCATGGCAGATGCGGCACCCTCAATAGCGAGGATAGTGCCCGATCCATTCAAGGGAATTAGCAACCAAGCCAGCAGAACGTAGGACGTGAGCAAACTCGCTGCCACAACCGCCGGTCGTTTCATATCGCCACTACCCCGCAAGACAGAGGACAGCATATTGATCAACCAGTAAGCGGGAATGACCGGAAACAACAAAGCCGCGTAGTATCGGGCAGACTCAATGACCGTAACGTTATCCGTCGCTGACTGATACAAAAGCGGGCCGAAGAGTACAACCAACAACCACATCAGCACACCACCGCCCAGAGAGATCAGAACAGCGCAAACAAGCACACCACTCGCCTCCTCGGCATCGCCTGAGCCAATGGCACGAGCGATAAAACCGCTGACGGCCCCACCAAAAGCACCCGCAGAGAACATGCCGGAGAGAATCACCAATGGGTATACCAGGGCCGCTGCTGCGAGCGCTTCGGCACCCGCTTCTTTCAAAAACGCTGCCTCGAACAAACCCGGCAGGGATGTCAGCAGCGCGCCGATGACGCCGGGCACGGCGAGCTTCAGCATCGTGGGCCCCAAGGGTGCGTCAATCAACGGCGAAGAATTACTCACGGTATGGCTCCAACGAATACAGGGCTTGGCTGTGGTACCGCCCGAGAGGGTTCAAAGGGCTGGGTCAAAATGTTAACCAAAAGATGACACACGGCACCGATCTATCCAAGAACTATCGCATCGGGCTAAGCAACCCATTCACTGTGGCGCTTTACGACGATCATTCAAATCACTGACCACCTCAAAGAGGTCGTGGCCCCGCTCTTGATACTTGGTTTCAAATGCTGAAATAGGAGGCTCGTTGACGAGTATTCGACGATTGGCATTGCAGTTGGCAACAGCAAGCGCGCACGCAAATTCGTCTGCATACAACGCCCAATTGGTACGAACCGTGAGCACCCCACCGAGTTTGATCAGGGTGGGAAAGGCAGGTGAGGCATACCAGCGCTTGCGAATTTGAGCCGCCTTAGGATAGGGGTTGGGATACAACAGATAGTGCCGAGCCGGCCGCCAGCCCGCATCAACTGCCAGCCGCCAAAAGTCATTCACGTCTGCCCGCAGCATGATGTAATTTTGCGCGTCGCCATCCCGGTGACGCGCCAGTCGATGAGCCGATTTATCGACGCCAAGAACCAAGGCATCGACAAACGTAGCAGCTAAATAACGTGTGCTGTCACCGGTGCCGCAGCAGGAATCAATGATCAGAGGTGCTGCGGAGGCCTCCACCCGATCACGAACGGCCTCGAAGGCCGCTGCCGAATGCGCACCGATCGGGCGCTGCCACTCAGACCTAAAATGCGTCCCAACAATGTCGGCAAGATCCGACCGAACGCCTTGCTGCGAGGGTTTCTCCGGCTTCATATTGATTGCAATCTGAACAAGTTGAGAATCGCCCCTTAGGCTGAGTCCAAATAAATATCAAGCGCAGCCTTTACGACGCTGATATCAGAACGATCCGTATAGTGCTCCGCTTGGTCAATCCAAAGCACAATCCCTTGGGCGCTGACGAGAACAGATGTAGGAACAGGCAGCGGACGCGGGGGTAAGTTCGTCCCAACGTTTTGTAAGCCGAGCGCAGTCGTTGCCTCGAGATCTTGATCGGACAGCATCCGGGCCTGCAGGCCATGTTTTCCCTTGCTCTTGGATATTTCTTCAGGGGAATCCGGTGATACAGCCATCATGTTGAGTGAGATTTGGAGCTCCGACCGAAGCTCTTGCCAGCGTTTAAGCTCGGCCACACAGTAAGGTCACCAATGACCTCGAAAAAATTTAAGTAAATAGGGTGAACCTTTCATTTCTCCACTGCGAAATATCGATCCGTCTTCGTTTAGCGCCCAAAACTCTGGGAGCGCCTGCCCAACAATAACTTTTGGCGCGTTCGTTTTTTGTCCGCCTAACGCAGCTGAAGCGAACCAAAAAAGGCCTAAAGCCAATGCAGGCACAGCGATCAGGCCACTCAGGAACGTGATTTCAAAGAAAAAAGAGGATGCGACTAAACCAAGACCGAGAAACATCGACACAGCGAACCCGAGAAGATTTCTCGGCAAAGCCTGACGAAAGGCTTTTTTCAGCCACACGGTCCAAGCCACGATCAGAACACACAGCCCAACGGCTGACAGGGTTAAACTCACAGGCCGCTCCTACACGTTTTCCGGTAGACACTTACTCCCAAGGCTACTACTACCCGGTCGCAGACACAGATACCCATTATGAGTCTCCTGCGTGCTGTTCAATGGTTTTCATTTCGTCCTCGGTAAACCGAGGTAATGCCTCAGCCTGCAAGCATTCCGCGAGTTCCTCCCGATTTTTGACCCCTAGAACAACCGTGTCGACCCCGGGCATCGACAAGGCATAGCGATGCGCCAGCGCTGCCGCCGATGTATTCATATCGCTGGCAAGTCTGCGAAACGGCTCGGCCCTGACGAAATCCTTGGCTTCGCCGGAGTCCGGGTTAATGGTCCGATCCACTTTCGCGGTCAACGCGCCAGCGGCAACGGCGCGAATCCCCATCACACCCAAGCCTTGTTCTTTGGCGACGCGAACCACCTCTCGTGGTGCAGGCGCCTCGGTAGTGATCGCCATACTGCCTGGGGAGTCGAGCACATTGGTAATGCACTGAACCAGCCCCGGACGAGGCACCCCTTCGATGGCCGCCAGATTGGTCACTTGGGTACTCGCCGCCGTAATGCCAAAAGCCCCGATTTTCCCTGCGGTGATCAACGACTCGAACACGGGAATGACGACATCTCGGTAGGTCGAATATTCCACAGCAATATGGGGTAGCGCCCTAACTCGAATCGTGTCCTGCCAGCCATCTGGGATAATGTATCCATGCAGAACATACACATCCACATAGTCGCGACCGAGCCGTTCAAAACTTTCCGTTAAAGAACCGACCAAACGCGCTTCGATATCTTCTCGGGCAATTGCACCCACCATGCACTTGGTGGTGAGACGCACATCGGCAGGGTAACCATCAGGAAACGCCAAGCCCATCACCTGTTCTGCCTCTCCGTTGCCGTAAAGCGGCGCCATATCGAACAGCGTAATACCAGCGTCGTAGGCTTCGCGCACCGTTGCGACAGCTTCTTCCCGGTTGGTCTCACCCCATACTTGGCCGATTCCGCCGCCGCCCAAGGTATATGCGCTGACACCGAACAGCTGTCCGAGATCGTTGTACTGCATGAATCCCCGCAAAACCTGTTGTGAATATGAGGGGCTAAACTACAGTAGCAAAGGGGGCAAGCAAAATATCTGTGTACCGATCTGGTCGCGAGTCCCTGAAGCGAATGGGATTGCTACCCCTTGCCCTCAGGGGGCGTCAGCCAGATCGGCGAAGACCAAGCTCTTTCTTGAATCAACACACCAAGGTTTTCTCGAGGGGGAACACCGGCGCGTATGGCATCCCAAGTCGACCATCGACAGGTCGGGTTTTCCAGAACCCGGGCGTAATAAAAGGCTTTCTGCTTTTCGTCGAATTCCGGATCCTGCCATAGAGTCTTCAGTTCACCTGCACCTCGGTCTGCAGAAATGGCGCAATCTGACACATTCACTTTGGCACCGTTGTCCGGACAACGATGGGTTTCCGGGTCGACGGCAAGGCCGTCCGAGCAGACGACGTCAAACACCCGCTCACGGGGTTTACCCTCCGCAATCCACCCCTTAATAATTTGCACTCGCTGCAATGGGGCTGACATGGAGTCTCTCGCTGCCCACACCATAAACCCAGGCGCACCTCCGCTCTTGGCCATCAAATCGCTGCCCATGGGAACGCCCTGAGCGTAGGCACGCGCCATGCCATCGGCCTCGTTCAGCATCGCGTCATCGAGATCGTAGCCAGCAAAAGAGCGTACGCGCATGCGTGGGCCTGATGTGGCAAACGTCTCCTTACGACGAAAAGCATCGTAAATGGATTCGCGCGTATTTTGTTCAGCCCATACCGCCGCCAGACCTGAGGCACCGTAGACCGAGGGGTTGCGTAACAGATAGCGCCTGCCGTCCGGCGCGACATAGAACATGGATTCGTTCGCATCGGTTAGCTGCAGCACCTCCAAATCCTCATCGCTAATCGGCACTGATCCGCGGAGCTCCGGCGTGGAATCGAGGAGCCCTATCTTTGAGAAGAAATTGGATTCATCAAAGGAACCTGCTCCGGTATGTGTATCAGACGACCCGATAAATCCATACTGGAACGGATTACCCTGACCCGCCGCTTCCAGAGCCAGCCCCTGTTTCATCGCGTCACGGACATAGCCCCCGGCTGGTTTGGCGATTCTCAGCCCGCCACCACCGGCCACATAGGGGTCGATTTCAAAACCGGCCCATTCATCGTTCATCGACAGTGCCGGGTGCGTTTCCGATGTTCCCTTAACCTGCGTAATTTCGACCAAGGGTTCGTTGCGCATACGTTTTTCGTTGTGCTCCAACGTCATCGGGTCACCCGCCCAAGTCGTTAGCGCAAACATCTGTCCGTTGGATTTATTGGAATTGTGCGGGATCGCCAAACTCTCAACGCCCTCGTCTTCCCTCTGGTCGTCCATCCAATTCCATAAATCTTCTGGGTCTAGAGACATGAGCCGGTTAAAGGGCATGGCCGGTAAACTTTCGGTGTCTCGAAAAACCACATTGCGGTGCATGCTGCCACCGTCTGGCTTCGTAGTTGAGAACTCGTAGGCGGCAAAGGTCGTGAACTTACCGGGCTGGTAATGACGGTCGGCTGCTTGAATTTCATCTGCCCAAGTGCTGCGCATGATGCGATCTACCTCGCTCTTCAGCGGCTCGGAACCAGCGATTGCCCGTGTGAACTGTCCAATGAAAGCGCGAAAGTTGCGCGTGGGCACGCTCTCAAGGGTGAGGTTCTCCGCAGCATTCAAATTGTGGATCGACTGCATCGCCGGATAACCGGAGATTTCCGTTGATGTATCTGCCCCGGCCCGAACCACGCCGAGGTATATCCCGTGATCGGTTACCGCATAGAAGTCCAAAGGACGCTGAAGCTGCATGTCAAAGCCCCCCGGATGCTTGATCATCTCACCCTGAGCGTAGCGATACGCGTCATCGGGTGTCGCCAGCGTGCCAAACTGAAAGGCATCCATGGAATATGTGGTGTGGACGTGCAGGTCACCAAAGTACGCATAACGCTGACCTTCAAGACCAGCCGGCACCGAGGCTAGCTGATGCGTTGGCGCGATAGGCTCGGCGACCGCTTGCACCCTGCTAGCGCCCTCACCCTCAGAACAGCCAATGCCCATCGCCATCAGCGCAATAACCACGATGGAACCTGACACCCGTTTACTCATATTTCTCACTTAGCTTTCTCCTAACAAAGGTCGCAGCATGTCAGGCCCAGCGATTACACAGCACAAAGTGAGGCGGACTGAAGCGCCGAACATTCGAATAAGATCAACGGCCAAAGCTCCCCGCGTCATGTTCGACGTGCGTGACTGCTACAAAGGATCGCCACCCAAGACTGCTGGCGTCTCACAATAGGTC
>JAACDS010000389.1 GCA_009936895.1 Pseudomonadota bacterium | reverse complement strand
CGTTCCAAACGCACGGACGCGTCTACCGCCATGCTCAGTTCGTCGGTAGAAATATAGGATTCGGTACTTTCAAAAATCATGCAGAGCTCTCTTTTCCATGTTGGCTTGTCGGGAATGCAGTGCTCTTGAGAGGGTCAGCGCTTCTTCAACACTTTAGGTCACGCACTCAAGACACGATGTACTTTAATGGAGCCTGCGTGATCGGCGCAAGACGCCTGTGCCTTGCATTAGCAGGCTACCCATGTTGCCTACTCGCTCACTTGGCGTCACTTTTGCCCGCAGGTGTCGCAGAGGACGCTTCCACCACACGCAATTTTCGCCAAACAATGTGTGCTAGGACACTGATGGTAAACACGCCAACAAAGACCAGTGGCAAACCCGCCAGCATCATGCGCCGAGCCTGTGCTGGATCACCTTGAGCCTGGAAGGAAGACTCGAACAACAGCACGATGAAGGCCGGCGCGTTGATTTGCTCAGCGTTTGGCAGGGCTACCGGCAGCGTAAAGGCCGCCAAAACGGTCATCACAATTGCCCATCGAAGGCTACGTCCAACAGCGGAACGAACACCGCCAAGGCGTTTGAGCATGCTATTAAGGCACAAGGCACCCAACAGCGCGGCAGCTACAATCACCAGCCAAGCAGACGAATATTCCGCAAATGCATCGAGGTTCATGGCTCACAACTCATGTTTCCACCCAACGAATGATCATGTCTTGTTCGTCCTCCTCATCAACCTCTGATTGGGCGATGACCTTGCCCTGCACCGAAATTTCAGCCTGATGGACGGTGGCGCGGGTACCGCTCACCAAGGGGTGCCACCAAGCCAAGGGACGACCTTCCGCCAACGTTCGATAGGCACAACTCTTCGGCAACCAATGGAACTCCCCCACGCGTTCGTAGGTCAGCACAACACAGTCCTCCACTAGCGCATGCCGTTGCGGATAGGCCGTGCACTGGCATTCCTGTTGGTCCAGCAGATCGCAGACGATCGATGTGTAGTGCACTTCATCGGTGTCTTCGTCCTGCAGTTTGATCATGCAGCAACGCGCACAGCCATCACAAAGACTCTCCCATTCGTCTTTGCTCATCTCCCTCAGACTTTTGCTCTCCCAAAACGCGGTCATTCGGTGAGGCGCTCATGAAGAACCGGTGCATTGCTCGGCGGCGGCAATTGCAGCACATAGCCCACCTCTGCCAGCGCACTGAGCACGTCCGGCGCGTTGAGCCGCGACATGTTCAACTCCGGCGTATTCACCAGCTCCATGGCGAAAATCGCACGCCCAAAGAGCTGACTGAGTTCGTCCGGCAGTTCGTCCAGGCCGTTTTCCACGGGCACGTACAGATAGGTATCCGCTTTCTTCGCACTGCGATACACGGCGACTTCTCGATAATTCAGGGGGTCTTGTGCCATCTGAACATTTGCTCCGACAGGTTAGCTGGACAATATTTGTAAAAACTGGGCACCAAGAATCGGCTGACGCCACCCGCGGTAGTGGCCAGAAAGCGATGCGTCCTTGAGATAGGCCCGCATGCAGGCCTCTACGTCTTTGCGGCGAGCCAGAAGCTCCGTCGCAAAACCGAGTCGCTGTGCCTGCTCAGTGGCCACCGTTAGCAACGCTTTGACTCGCGCATTTTGACCCGCCGTCAGAGGCTTATCCAACGGAAGGGGCACCTCGGCCTCACTTCCGTTGCTGTGCGCGTCCAGCAGCGCAGCGCCGTACTTCCTCACCACTGCCTTCGGTAAAAGATCCTGCAATGTGCTTTGCCCCACCTGATTCTCGCAGGCAAGGCTGATCAGATGGTCATCCCAAACAATCCTGTTGCGTGGCAGATCGAAATGGCGGGCTGCATTTTCCCGCCAACGGCACAAGGCCTTTAGGCGCGCCAGTTCGCGTTGAGACAGCTGCCACGCACGCTTAACCTGAGCGAAGTATGCACTGGGATCAGGCTCGACGTAGTGTCCTCGGACGGCCATGTCTTCCGAGAACCAAGACAAACGACCGCTATCGTCCAGTGCAGACCGTAGTGCCTCGTACATTGGCACCAAGTAAATCACATCGTCAGCAGCGTAAATCATCTGTTCTTCAGACAACGGTCTTTGCAGCCAATTCGAGCGGGTTTCTTGCTTTTGCAAATCGACATCAACCAGTTTGCGCACCAAGTTGCTGTAGCTGAGGCTAAAGTCTTCGCCGACAAAGGCGTTGGCGAACTGGGTATCGAAGATATTGACAGGATTCACACCCAAGTGGTGTTTGATCAGTTCCAAGTCCTCCTGACACGCGTGCATGACTTTGACCTTGCGGGGGTCGGTCAGATAGGCATTGAACGGCTGCCACTCTTCGATGGTCAGCGGGTCGAGTAAAAAGACCTGAGTGCCTGACGCCACTTGATACAAACCAGGGATCGGATAAAAGGTGTCGGTACGAATAAATTCCGTATCCAGACCCACACAGTCGTCCCAGCTCTCGACGGCTTCTGCCAATTCCTGGTCTGTTTCAATCCAAAAGACTGACGTTTCTTCTTCCCTGCAGTGCATGGGTAAGCGTTCCTCCATCGGTGTATTCAATCTCGCCGCCCAAGGGCACGCCGTGGGCTATGCGACTGATTTGTTTGACGTCGTCGGCAATCATTCGACTGATAAAATGCGCTGTGGCCTCACCCTCGACGGTTGGATTGGTGGCCAATATCAATTCTTCGGGCTGAACCTGTTGAATGCGCGCCTGCAGTCGATCCAATCCCAATTGCTCCGGGCCGATGCCATCAATCGGCGACAGCCGACCATGCAGCACAAAGTAATATCCACGAAACCCGCCCGCTTGCTCGATCGCGAGCACGTCGGCTGGCGATTCCACAACGCACAGCAGCGACGCATCGCGCTTGGGGTCACTGCAGACCCGACAAACCTCGGTTTCGGTCAGGTTCTGACATACGGAACAGCGCCGTACCGCCTCCATGGCCTGCAGCAAGATATTGCCCAGCTGCACACCACCGCTACGGTTTCGCTGCAGCAGAGCCAGAGCCATACGTTGCGCACTCTTAGGGCCTACGCCGGGTAAGACCTGCAAGGCTTGAATCAGATTATCGATCAGCGCCATTAAAAGGGCATCTTACCAAAAGGTAGATTGAGCCCGGCGAACATGCCCCCTCCCAGCTCTTGCATCTTTTCTGCCTGGGCTGTTTCTACGCGGCGTACGGTGTCGTTACACGCAGCGGCCAACAGATCTTCAAGCACGGACTTTTCTTCCGTGAGTACCGACGGATCGATTTCCACGCGGCTGACTTCATGGCGGCCATTCATCGTCACCTTAACCAGCCCGGCGCCACTCTCGCCCTGCACCTGCATCTCGGCAATTTCTGCCTGAGCTTCCTGCATTTGGCCCTGAATTTTCTGGGCCTGCTTCATCATGTCGCCAAAATCGGTCATGGTCGTCTGGTCTTTCCTTGTCGCTGTCGTTTACTGATGTGCATCAGCTGTCTTTAATCATTCAGTGCAGCCGCACTTCTTCCAGTGTGCCGTCAAAATCAGCCAATAGAGACTGGACCGTTGTGTCCTGAGCCATTGCGCTTTCTGCCTCGGCCTGACGTTCCGCCAGCAACCGGCTGCGTCGCTGCGCCGGTGTTTCCTGTGACGGTTCACCCACGCCGATTTCAAGGCTGATCGCACCACCCAAAACCTGTTCTAGACCTCGATTGAGGTTCTGCACCTGAGCGTCGCTCAGCAGAGTGTCGTGCTCGGCACTGAGCAGCAATGTAATTTTGGTTTCGTCGAAGATTAACGGCACAGAATGTTCTGCAATCATCTTGGCTACCCCGCCCATCGTCAGCTCAGCCACGACCTCATACCAGCGCTCGGTTGCTGGTGTTGAGGCATCAAGTGAGGCAGGTTGCTCTGGCGACTCTGCCACGGCCATTTGACCTTTAGCCCCAGGGGCTTGTCCGTTCGCTGCAGGTTCTTGCTTTTGAGCCGCGGGCGCTTGTTCTTGAGCCGCGGGCGCTTGTTCTTGAGCCGCGGGCGCTCCATCAACGACGGCCTCTTGGTGCGCTGCCCCGAGTCCGGCTGTCGTGGGGGCGCCTTGCATCGACTGCGTCTCCGCTTGATTTCCCCCCGGGTGTTCGTCCGAGGTGCGCGGCGGCACGTTACCGCCATCGCGCTCAGGCGTGAACGCCAGCATACGCAGCACAGTCATTTCAAACCCGCTGCGCGGGTCCGGCGCTATGGGCAAGTCGCGCAAGCCCACCAGGGCGATTTGGTAATACAGTTGCACTTCGTCGGCGAGAAAGGGTGCCGCCCCACCGCCTGTCGCCTGAGTGACTGCGTAATCGTGCAGTGCCTCCATCATGCCACTCAGGACATCGGCGAAATCTGCATTGCGTTCAGCAAGCTCGGCACTCAGGGACAACAGCTGGGGAGCAGAACCCGCCTCCAAGGCACCCATCAGCGCAGTAATTTCATCTCGGCCAATCACCCCAAGCATGGACACCACATCGGCTTGCTTTAGATCGCCCCCACCAAAGGCAATGGCCTGATCCGTCAGGCTCAGCG
The DNA here is from genome assembly GCA_009936895.1 of Pseudomonadota bacterium. Lineage (GTDB taxonomy): Bacteria > Pseudomonadota > Gammaproteobacteria > Pseudomonadales > Azotimanducaceae > UBA4421. The sequence goes on along the minus strand of JAACDS010000389.1, from coordinate 1,604 downwards.
CGTCACGCATGCTGCCCTGAGCCGAGCGAGCAATGACCTGCAGGGCGTCGTGTTCAAAATTCACCGCCTCGGCGGTCAGCACGTCCGCGATGTAATCGACAATGGTTTGGCTTGTCATGTTTTTGAGCTGAAACTGCAGGCACCGTGACAGTACGGTCACCGGGACTTTTTTGGGGTCTGTGGTGGCCAGCAGGAACTTCACATGCTCTGGTGGCTCTTCCAAGGTTTTCAGCAGCGCATTAAAGCTGGCAATAGAAAGCATATGCACTTCGTCTATGAGATAGACCTTGTAGCGGCCGCGAGTCGGCATGTACTGGGCGTTTTCCAACAGCTCCCGAGTGTCGTCAACACCGGTACGCGAGGCAGCATCCACCTCAATGAGATCAATAAATCGATTCTCTTTTACCTCGATGCAGATCGAGCATTTCCCGCATGGCGTGGAACTCACGCCCTCCTCGCAGTTCAAGCTCTTGGCCAAAATTCGTGCAATGGTCGTTTTGCCCACACCTCGGGTTCCAGTGAACAGATAGGCATGATGCAGACGGTCGTGATCGAGGGCGTGCGTTAGCGCACGCACCACATGATCCTGCCCTACTAAGGCAGCAAACCCACTGGGCCGCAATTTTCGTGCTAGTACTTCATAGCTCATGCCCGCTAGTCTAGCGCCGAAGGCACCTAGGCTCCACGTAAGTTGTACATGAATACTGACCCTCTCAATCTGACCTCTGGTTTTGCCGTCATCGGCCATCGCGGTGCCGCAGGCCTCGCACCCGAAAATACCCTACCAAGCTTTCAGATCGCGCTAGGCATGGGCTGTCGGGGCATTGAGCTTGACGTGCATCGGGTAGTGGACGCAAACGGCCTCTTTCGCCTTGGCGTGATACACGACGAACGCCTCGATCGCACGACCAACCGACGCGGGCTGGTGGCGAATTTTACCGCCGAAGCACTCAGCGCGGTTGATGCGGGTAACGGTGCAGGAGTACCCCTGTTGGACGAGGTGGTTCGGCTGATTGAACAGCCGGCCGAAACACTCGTGAACATCGAACTCAAGGGGAAAAATACTGCAGCACCAACCGCCGCATTTTTAGATCAACACCCCGAATTACAGGCGCTGGTGTCCTCTTTTGATCACGACGAACTGAGGCACTTTCGCCGCCTAGATAGCGGCACCGCTGTCGCCCCCCTGTTCAGCCGTAAACGACGCAACCTGCTCGATACCGCGCACGAATTGAGCGCGGCGTCTGTCAATGTGGCCTATCCCATGGTTGACAAGCCACTACTCGAAACATGCAAAGAGGCTGGATATCCCGTCCTGACCTATACTGTTAACCACCCGGAAGACGCCCAACGAATGAAATCCCTGGGTGTAGCAGGCATTTTCACCGACCGACCGGATTTGATGATGCAACTCCAAGCCTAAGAAAACGTCCGAGAAAGCAATTTTTTACGATTTACGCTCTGGATCGAGAAGATGTATCGACAAAACCCAGGTGGAGTGGGCTACAATACGTTTCCCGGAGAGGTGGCCGAGTGGCTGAAGGCGCTCCCCTGCTAAGGGAGTATAGGTTAATCCCCTATCGAGGGTTCGAATCCCTCTCTCT
>JAACDS010000388.1 GCA_009936895.1 Pseudomonadota bacterium | reverse complement strand
CTCGAAGGCGGCGTGCTGAATCGTATCAACAACGACCTTGAGCGCCTGCGTTTAGAACGCCGACGTATTGAAATGGCAGGCATAGAGGTGCCGCGCCTTGCCGATATCGTCACCCGGGAAGACGAGCTACGGGCGGAGTACGCGACGAGCAGTACCAAACTGCGTGCGCTTTACGCCAAACTCAATCAGGGCCAGCTACTGATCGAGACCGCCGAAAAGCTGCAGATTCGCATCAAGGTCTCGGATGTTCTGCATACTTGGCAGCCCAACCCAATGACCGGGCTTGAAAAATCAGGTCTGTATTTATCAAATCTGTGGCGTTTTCTCTCCGAGAACCCCCGGGAAGCGAATACCGAAGGCGGTGTATTCCCTGCGATCTTCGGCACCATTTTGATGGTGCTTTTGATGTCACTGATCGTGACGCCCTTTGGTGTCATTGCAGCCGTTTATCTGCGCGAATATGCCAAACAGGGCCCGCTTGTGCGGATTATACGCGTCGCGGTCAATAATCTGGCCGGGGTCCCGTCCATCGTATATGGCGTTTTTGGTCTCGGCTTTTTTGTCTATTTCTTGGGCGGCAACATCGATCAGTTGTTTTACCCCGAAGCCCTACCCGCTCCAACATTTGGCACACCCGGTTTGATGTGGGCGTCTCTGACGCTGGCGCTGCTGACCGTGCCTGTTGTGATCGTTTCTACCGAAGAAGGCCTAACGCGGATTCCTCGATCGCTTCGCGAAGGCAGCATGGCATTGGGTGCGACTCAAGCGGAGACATTGTTCAAAGTCATTTTGCCCATGGCCAGCCCGGCCATTCTCACGGGCGTCATCTTGGCTGTGGCTCGCGCGGCTGGTGAAGTGGCGCCCTTGATGTTGGTGGGCGTGGTGAAACTGGCACCGACTCTGCCCTTGGATGCGAGTTTCCCGTATTTGCATCTTGACCGAAAATTCATGCACCTTGGTTTCCACATCTATGATGTGGGCTTCCAAAGTCCAAATGTGGAAGCCGCACGACCGCTGGTTTACGCAACTGCCCTATTATTGGTGACACTTATTGTGGCGTTGAATCTCACCGCTATCACCCTACGTGGCCGCCTTGAACGCTTGTACCGAGGAGTAGAAAGTTAATGTCCATGACGTATCGAACCCCAGACGCCGATGCGTCGCTTGGTGATGAGCCAGAAGAGACCAGTCTGCACGTCAACGACCTGTCACTGTTCTATGGGGAAAAGCAGGCCCTCGCGAATATCAACATGAGCATTGCGACACGCAAAGTGACGGCATTCATTGGCCCCTCGGGTTGTGGCAAGTCCACCCTGTTACGGTGTTTTAACCGCATGAACGACCTCATAGACGATGTCAGCATTACCGGCGACATCGACTTTGAGGGACGCAGCATCTACGACGAACGCGTCGATGTGGCAAGCCTGCGACGAAAGATTGGCATGGTGGTTCAGCGCCCGAATCCGTTTCCAAAAAGCATTTATGAAAATGTGGCCTACGGCTTACGCATTCAGGGTGAAACCTCGAAAGTGGTCATTGATGAGCGGGTAGAATGGGCGCTAAAAAGCGCTGCATTGTGGGATGAGGTCAAAGACCGGCTGCGAGACTCCGCATTGGGCCTGTCAGGTGGGCAGCAGCAGCGCCTGGTAATTGCCCGAGCCATTGCCATTCGCCCTTCCGTGCTGCTGTTAGACGAGCCTGCATCGGCCTTGGATCCGATCTCGACATTAAAGATTGAAGAGCTGATCCACCAGTTAAAAGACGACTACACCATCGCGATTGTGACGCACAACATGCAGCAGGCGGCCCGGGTATCGGACTACACCGCATTTCTGTACATAGGCGAACTGGTAGAGTTCGGTACCACAGACAAAATTTTCCGTAATCCTGACGAAAAACAGACTGAGGATTACATCACAGGACGATACGGTTAGAGGCATTTATGCATAAGCACATCTCAGAGCAGTACGACTTGGAGCTGTCTCAAATTCGAGACACGCTAATGGAAATGGCAGGACTGGTGGAAGTGCAGGTAAACAACGCCTGCACCTCGTTGGTGAACCACGATATGGAACTCGCCGAAGAGGTGCGTGATGTGGAATCTCGCCTTAACCAGTTTGAAGTGGATTTGGATGATCGGTGCGTATCGATTATTGCCAAACGGCAACCTACCGCTGGCGACCTGCGCGCTATCGTCAGTGTCATGAAAGTCATCACAGATTTAGAGCGTATCGGTGACGAAGCGGACCGCATCGCCAAAATGGCGTTGGAACTTGCCGATTCGGAAAAACCCGAGCATCAGTACGCCGAGTTCAGAGCCATCCACGCCAATGTGATGAAAATGCTCAAGCGAACCCTCGACGCCTTTGCCCGCCTTGACGTGGAAAGCGCTCTGCGCGTCTTTGAAGATGATGAAAACATTGATCGTGCTTACAATAAGATCGTGCGTCAGTCGATTGAGACCATGCAAAGCAATCCTCAGGAAGTAGAGCGTTCGGTTAGCCTGATGTGGGCAGCGCGCGCCTTGGAGCGCATCGGGGATCACGCAAAAAACATCAGCGAATACGTCATTTATCAGGTGAAAGGACATGACGTGCGACATTCCGATGTTGCTGGTGAAATGTTGGAGTGATCATCGGTTTAGCTGTGAACAAACACCGCTAGGGTGTTGTCATGGCATGCGCGTAAACGTACTATGCGCCGCCTGCCCAGGTGATGGAATTGGTAGACATGCTAGATTTAGGTTCTAGTGCCTTCGTGGCGTGAGAGTTCGAGTCTCTCTCTGGGCACCAT
>JAACDS010000387.1 GCA_009936895.1 Pseudomonadota bacterium | reverse complement strand
GTGAGCAGTTGTGCTTTTGCCAAGGCGATCAACTGCTTTTCTAAAGCCGGTAGCGGCCGATTGAGCTGTTTCGCTAGATCGCCGGAACTGGGCGCTTGGATATGATCAAGTAGCGGCTCCAGTTTTTCCCACAGTGTTGCCAACTCGGGCGCCAGCACAGCTTCTTTGGTGGGCAGCAAGTAGTTGCCTGATTTCTGTTCAAGTTCCCCGCTTTTCACCAACGCAGTGAGGGTTGGTTGGCGCAGTGTCCGGGGTATGTCGATCAAATCCTGGAGGCGCAGTGCGGGTTGTCCTTGCGGTGTTAGCCTTGAATCAGCAGCGGCGATTTGCTTTAGACAGCGGTCTCTCAGGTCTTCCCACTGACGCTGGCTGACCATGATCTCGTCAAGATCCACGAGATCTTGTGATTGTTTCAGTGCGTGCAAGCGTCCTGCTGGCAGATTCCAGATATGGCAAAACTCTTCCAACCGAAGCTCTCCCGCAGCCATAAGCTGGGTGAAGCTTTGCTCGACTGAGGGTGCCGCATAGGCTGACACCAAGGTTTTATGTTCGTCAGTATTTCGCCTTTTCGCCTGTTGCGGTCGCACGTAAAGCACTTCGCCCCCGCCCAACGTAGCGTCCAGCGCCTGATCACGCAGCACGATGCGATCACCCCGATAACAGGCCAGGGCTCCATCGCAGACAATTTCGGCCCAGACCTCGCCATTGGGGGCGTCGGTAAAGATGGCCAGGCGTCCAGTGCTGTGGCTGGTAGCGTGATAGACGTGCACTGGCATCCAATGTTTTAGGCCCCGTGGGAAGCTGGCGGCCTTATTCAGGCGGATAGTGACAGAATGACTGCCTGCGGTGGGATTGGCGGTAATCCAATCGCCGCGCTTGAGTTCATCCAATGAGGTTCCCACCAGATTCAGTGCGCAGCGGTGCCCTGAGAATGCGTGGTCGGCAGCTTGGTCTTGTGCCCGAATCGATCGCACTCGCAGAGTTTTGCCGCTGGGGAAATGTGTTACCTGCTGATCTACCTCAACAGTTCCGCAGTGCACCGTGCCGGTAACCACGACGCCGGCACCTTTGACGGTAAAGGCGCGATCGACAGCCAATCGAAACGACGAGTCATCAATCACGGCTTGCTCTGCCGCGGCGGTCTGATGCAAGTGGGCATTCAGCCGTTCGTATCCCGCTGTGTCTTGGGCATGGGTCTCAACGATGGCTGCTTGATGAAGGCACGTATTGCGAGTAAGCGCCGCAATTTCGTCGCGACAGATGCTGAGACGCTGGCCGCTAACGAGGTCACACTTTGTTAGGGCGATGGTGCCTGTACTGACGCCCAGCAAAGACAGTATTTCTAAGTGTTCTGCGGTTTGGGGCATCGGCCCATCGTCAGCAGCGATGACCAGCAGGGCGTGCTGATGTGACGCGACACCGGCCACCATGTTGTGAATAAATTTTTGGTGCCCTGGCACGTCAACGAAACCAAGATGCTCGGTATAGGCAAAGCCCAAGTCGATGGTGAGGCCGCGGGCTTTTTCTTCCGCTAGCCGGTCTGTATCGACGCCAGTAAGTGCGCGCACCAATGTGGTTTTGCCATGATCAACATGGCCCGCCAGGGTAATGATCATGACGTCACACGCTTCCCAGTTCGACGCGTTGCAACGTGTCAATCAACTCTGACATCGGGTCAGCACCGCGCATATCCAGTAGCACTTGATCGTCCTTGATACGGCCGACGATCGGGGTAGGCGCTGCTCGGAGTCCATCGACTAATTTTTGTGCGCTCAATGAATCGTGAGTCAAACGGACCGCAACACTGGGAATGGTCTGGTCGGGCAGTGCGCCACTGCCTATCTGCGCTTGGCTGTTCACCGCCTCGCCTGTAAGCCCGGCGGGCAGGTTTGCAATAAGGTCTTCCGCCCTAGCGACGAGGGTCTCTGGTGACAATGTCAATGTGTTGAGAAGCGGTAAGTGTTGTGGCAACAAGGCCGGATCGTTGTAGAGCTTTAGCGTGGCGTTGAGGATGGCGAGGGTGACCTTGTCCACCCGCAGCGCACGTTTCATGGGGTTCTTGCGTATTTGGTCGATTAACGTTTTTTTGCCTGCAACGATTCCGCACTGCGCAGCGCCTAACAGTTTGTCTCCGCTGAAGGTGACTAAGTCGATTTCTTGCTCCAGAACACTTTGCGGCGTCGGTTCTTTCGGTAGACCCCAGTAGCTCAAATCCACCAAGCTGCCGCTGCCCAGGTCGACGCAGCTGGGAATGTTATGTGCGCTTGCCAGAGTCGCCAGTTCCGGCGCTTCGACGGACTCGGTGAATCCCTCGATGT
>JAACDS010000386.1 GCA_009936895.1 Pseudomonadota bacterium | reverse complement strand
TTGGCGCTGTCGGATGTTGCTCAGGATCAAACCTTGGCGCCAAGGCTTCAGGTTCAAGGGCTACCCAGTATTCGTATCATTCACAAGGGTGCTGTCGCTGAGCAGGTTGACGGGCCCATCGATGAGCATCAGTTACGCACGATTATGGACGGCTTGACCCAGTCCTCTGTCGAAGCCATGCAAGGGGACCTAGATCAGCTGATGGCCAGCGGCGATTTTGCAGGTGCCGCAGCAATCTTGCAGCAGAGCATTCAGGATGAGCCGAATAACCAGTCGTTGCGTGTGGAGTTGGCCGATGTGCTGGTGCGCAAGGGCGACCTAGATGATGCGCGGACGGTGCTGGCTTCAATTCCTGAAGATACCGCTGGCCGCAGCCGGCCCCAGAATCGCCTGGAATTCTTTGAAGAGGCGGCGGGTTTGGGCAGTTTGGACAGTGTGCAGGCGATGGTTGAATCGAGTCCGACCGATCTTGAAGCGCGCTATGCGCTGGCGGTCGTTAAAGTAGTGGCAGAAGAATACGAAGACTCGCTCGTCACCTGTCTGGACATTTTGCGCGACGATCGAGAATTCCGTGATGATATTGGCCGCCTGACAATGATTCGAATTTTCGATGTGCTGGGTAAGGGTAACGAGCTGGCCACCAAGTACCGACGCAAGTTGTTCAACGCGCTCCATTAGCAGTCGCCGTTGATTCTTTGGTGCGAGATTATGCCGTGAAACAGGCGGCCCCTGTTTTTCGTGCCCCGGCGTCCTGATGCTCTAATCCGGCCGTCTTGAATGCGGTTCAAATTGCGCATCTAACGCCTTTGTTTCGTGTGAAAGAAATGCAGTTAGCCGCGGTTTCTCGGCGAAACGTGACTTAATTTGTTAGCAAGTACTCACTATAGTACCGGTTTTATGCACACGCATGCCCAAAACATCCGTTAGCGTTAAGATGCGAGCTACCTTTGCTATGGTTTGCCATATTTTAATCATAAAATACTGATAAATATACAAAAATAGAAAATTTTCGCCTAAGTGAACCTGTGCTGGGGATTTTGTAATCGTGGGAGTGCACACATCGTCAGCAAGTTATCCTCAAAGTTATCCACAGGAACGAACCGGTTTTATTCACAAAGTGTGTTCGAGAGGGCCCATATTTGCGGTGAGAATTTTTGTAACAGAAAAAAGACAGAAGGTAACGCCCAAAGAGTTTTCTGGGCCTTTGTCGTCACCCAATGGTTGACCGCCAAGAAAGATCAGGCAACGTAGGGCAACGGTCTCTTTGATACTTCAATTCGAGGAATACAAACCATCATGGCTGACTCTCAGAACACAGACAAAGCCTCGTCTGAACAACGTTTGCAAGAAACTCTGGCCCGCTATGAGAAATTGGGGGTTCGTCAGGTCAAGCTCGGTCTCACAGATATCGACGGCGTCATTCGCGGTAAGTACGTTGGATTACGCAAATTTGCCAGTCTGCTCACTAAGCAAGGCGGGTTTTGCGACTGCGTGTTTGGATGGGATATGGACGACCAGCTTTACGATGCCGGTGAGTACACGGGGTGGCATAGCGGGTTTCCCGATACCGGCTTTCGCTTACAGGTGGAGACCGAGCGCTGGTTGGCTGAAGAAGAGTGTCCGTACTTCATTGCCGAGTTCGTGGAACGAAATGACAGTGACCACCCCCTGTGCCCGCGCACTCGCCTGCGGTCGGTCTTACAGCGCCTCGGTGCGCAGGGCTTGACGGTTCGCGCAGGGTTTGAATACGAGTTTTTTGTCTTCAATGAAACACCCCACAGCGTTCGGGAGAAGGGCTATCGAAACCTGACGCCCATTACCCCCGGCAATTTTGGCTACTCGGTGTTGCGGACCTCCGCTTTGGGCGCCGAATTTTCGCAATTCATGAATTACTGCGCGGATATCCAATGTGAGCTTGAAGGCCTGCATTGTGAAACCGGTCCAGGTGTATGGGAAGCCGCTCTGGTCTCCCAGCAGGGGTTGGAGGCAGCAGACCGCGCGGCACTTTTCAAAACCCTAGCCAAGGGTTACTTCCAGCGGCGGGACATGCTGGCAACCTTTATGGCCAAGTGGTCTATGGACTATCCCGGTCAGAGCGGTCATCTGCATCTGAGCATCAGTGATCAAGATGGCAAGAACATCTTTTTTGATGAGGACGATGCAGCTGGTATCTCACAAAAAATGCGCCACTGTGTTGCCGGCCTGCAACGCTACTTGCCAGAATTTTTGGCGATGCTGGCGCCAACAGTGAACAGCTATACACGCTTGGTCAAAGGCGCATGGGCGCCCACAGCGGCGACTTGGGGTGTCGAGAACCGAACGGCGGCCATTCGTGTGATACCGGGAGATGAATTCAGCCAACGCATCGAAGTTCGAGTCGGTGGTGCTGATGCCAACCCCTATTTGGTGCAGGCCGCGGCGCTAGCTGCGATGGACTTAGGCATGGCTGAGGGCTTGATGCCGGATGAGCCCGTCGCCGGCAATGCCTATGAGGCAGAAGATCATTTGCCCCCCAGCTATCATTTCGCCTCGGATCTAGCCTCAGCGGCAATTCGATTCGCGGAATCCAGCGCAGCTAGGCAGTGTTTTGGGGACGTTTTTGTAGATCATTTCTCGATGACACGGCATTGGGAGGCCCGTGAGTACCACCGCACGATCAATAGCTGGCAGCTTGAACGCTATTTTGAAATAGTTTGAATCGAAAACAAAACCGGCGACGAAATTAGATGACTTTGCATCTTGGTATTTTACAAACGGATTCGGTTCTCGACGATCTGCAGCCACGCTTCGGCGATTATCCGAGCATGTTTGAGCAGCTTTTTCGCGCCGAGGATCCAGCCGTCACGCTGACAACTTACGATGTGCAACGCGCGCTGCCTGAAACACTGACCTGCGATGCCTATCTGATTACTGGCTGTAAGCTGAGCGTCTACGACGACCTAGATTGGATACGTGACCTCGCCGATTTTGTTGGCCGCGCCATCGCTGATAAGCGAAAAATTCTGGGTATTTGCTTTGGGCATCAGCTTATTGCTCATTTTTTTGGGGGATACGTAGCCCCGGCTCCGGTGGGTTGGGCTGTTGGGGTGCAAACCAGTGATTTGATTAAAACCCACCCTTGGATGGAGGTTTCGGGTAAACCGCCGGAACAACTTCGCCTGGTGTCGAGTCATAAAGATCAGGTTGAGCGACTTCCCCAGGGCGCGGAAGTGTTCGCTCGCAGCGATTTTTGTCCAATATCTGGGTTTACCCTAGGTGACGACGTGCTGACGATTCAAGGTCATCCGGAACTCAGCACCGATTACTCGGAAGCCCTCATGGGTGTGCGACGTGAGTTGTTGGGTGAACAGGTTTACCAAACCGGCATGGACAGTCTGCAGCTGCAAACAGACGAGAAGTTGTTTACGCAGTGGATGCTGGCGTTTTTGAGCGATTCATGTGCCCAGACCCAGCCTGCGGACAGTGCTGCTCGTGGCTAAGCCCCCCCGCGGCTTTGCTCGCTTTCTCGTGCGCAGCGCTGGGTTGCTGAAAAATCCACGGCTGCTCAAGCAACTGGTGGCTCGTGCCGTGGGCAAGCTAGGCCGTGCCGATAGTGGCCCATTGGCCGAAATGAAAGAGCAGTTACTACGTATGATCGCCTTGGTGAAAGCCTATGTGGCTGGAGATTACCGTGCCGTTTCTACTCAAACAATGGTGACCGTGGTTGCGGCAATTTTGTATTTTGTCGTGCCCTTTGACGCAGTGCCCGACTTTCTTTTTGGATGGGGATTGGTCGATGATGCGGCGGTGTTGAGCTTCGTGGCAGCTCAGATTGCTGGCGAGTTGGATGCATTTGCCGAATGGCAAAAGGCCCAAGTAAAAGACGACAACTTACCCAGCAATCCATCCGATGACGAGGGCAGTTAG
>JAACDS010000385.1 GCA_009936895.1 Pseudomonadota bacterium | reverse complement strand
GCCAAGGATTCGGTGCCCGCTGGCCGCATGGGAATCACCATGTAGCGTGTCTCGGCGCTGGTCTCCCATACGCGCACGCCAGTGTCTGGGCTGAGTTCTAACCCCATTTCGCTGAGCACCCTCCTTGGCTGGCGGACCACACGCGCCCGATATTCCGGGCTTTTGTACCAATCCGGCGGCAGGCCGAGCACCGGCCAAGCCGTGCAAGAACACTGGGTGCAGACCACCACGTTATGCTGGTCCGGCGTATTCTATAGAGCCACTATGTACTCGCCCTGAAGACCGGCATAGCCCATCTCGGCACAAGCCGCTGTCGCATCCTCCAACAGTCGCTGACGAAACACTGGATCAGTCCACGCGCGCGCCACCACCCGTGCACCGTTTTCAGGCTTCCAGTCTTCGGCAAGGTGCAAGAAGTGCTGCACGTCCTCCTCCGATAGAAGACCTTTGTGAACGAGTTCGTCTTTCACCGCCTGAGCTCGTCGCTTAATGTCTGCAACTGTCTGATCATTCACGATGACACGGCCTCCAAGTAACTGTCCCATAAGTCCACCACCACAGAATCGTTCACGGCGCCCTCGTCTGGCCACAAATCCTGAGCCAAAAATTCCACATGATACGTATGCTCTTTACGACGCTCGCCGCCATGGGCAGAGGTATCGGGAAAAGAAAATTTTGGTGCTTTGTGCAATACAGTGCCTTCATGACCGCGACAGAACTTCGGTGCCCGAACATGCCCGGTGGGACTGACAGGCAGCACGCGCACACGATCGCCCACGTTAAAACGCGCCTGGGTTTGTAACGCACGGTCTGCCATGGGATTCGCCGCAACGGGATTTGCTAGCGGGAACTTACCTCCGCAACGGTCCTCAAGGTTTCGCACTTCCAGAAAACCCTTCTCGACCAACAGTGTGGTCGTACCTGTCAGCACTCGCTCGTAATAGTGAGCCTGCAAATAGTGTGCGGGACTCATGCGCTCTATCGAATGGCGATATTCATCGGCGTTGTGACTGCGCACGACCACCTGAGTGGCGACCATGAGGGCAAATGCCGTGGCCTGCCACGATTCGTGAAAGACGGGCTCATCCTGCTCGACGCTCACGCTGCCAAATCCTTGCATGCCACCCAGATCGTGTATTCCGTCCATTTAGCCCCCCACTGGCAAACCCGTCTATCGTTGATCATCGCCGTCTTACCGAAAAATGCAAACATCGCCGACGACCCAACCGGGCCCAAGTCACGTACTCGACCTACCCTTTGATTTTACGAACAGTCATGTAAGGCTTAAACAGCTGACGTCGTCATCGGCCACCAAACATCAGGCCAAAGCCTGATCGCGAAACGGTCGGAGATTACGTCGCATATCGCAGTGCAATGGACGCAATGAGGGCCAACGATGACGCAACAGAACAGAAATTCTTTCAAAATTTTAAGCACTTTGTCCTTGCTTGCTCTCGCAAGCTGCACGGCCGAAAACGACAGCGCGACAAGCCAATCTCAGTATCAGGCCGAAGTCATCCGCACCGAATACGGGATCGCGCACATCACTGCTGATTCCTATGGCGGTCTAGGCTATGGCGAAGCTTATGCTGCGGCGGAAGATCATGTGTGCAATATGGCATTGGCCCTAGCTCAGTCCCGTGGCGAGAGCGCCTTAGCTCTTGGCCTAGACGCCAACAGCGCAAACGCAGCCCGCGACATTGTGGTCAAGGCGCTGAACATCCCAAACCGAGCAGGTACTGCCTTAAATCAGCAAAACCCTGACATTCGTGAATGGTTACAGGGCTACGCAGCCGGCTACAACGACTTCTTGGCGGCCAATCCAGACGGGGTGGGTTCGTGGTGCGATACAGCAGACTGGGTTCGTGCAGCCACCGCTGAAGAGTTTATGGCCCAGTACCTGATGCTGTTGCAGACTCTACCCCGGGTGGCACAAGCCATTACCGCGGCAGCACCTCCGCAAACTCAAGCACAGGCCAATCGTTTAGAAACCGATACGTCTCTGGCGACCTCACTGGCGGCCACCCTCAGCGAGCTGGCACTCCGCGGCATGGGCTCAAACGCTTGGGCACTGGGCAAACAGCGCACGGAAAATCAGCGCGGAGCGCTGCTGGCGAACCCCCACTACCCGTGGTACGGCATCCAGCGATTTTGGGAAAAGCATCTGACGATTCCAGGCGAATATGAAGCCTACGGCGTGGGATTAGTCGGCCTACCCGGGGTCACCATTGGCTTTAACGAGGCCGTAGGCTGGACCCACACCGTATCTAACTCTAAGCGCACGGTGATTTACCAGCTTCAACTCAACCCTGACAATCCCACTCAATACCGATGGAACGATGGCTGGCGTGATCTGCGTTCGACCACGGTAACGATCGACGTTGCTTCCGCCGAGGGCATCGAGGCACTCTCCCACACGGTATGGTTTTCCCATCACGGACCTTTGATGGCACTGCCGGGTATGGCGCGCAGCCCTCTGACCGTTTTTGCGATCCGCGATGCCCACAGCGAAAACACGTCGGCGCTGATCCAATGGCAATCCATGGCGAAAGCCAAGGACATGGATGCCTTTATCGAGGCACACCGTCAGCACAATGCCATGCCTTGGGTTAATACCATTGCTGCATCTGCCGATGGGCGCGCGGTCTATATCGACAACAGCACCGTTGGCGCTCTGAGCGACACGGCGATAACGTCATGGCAAAAGCAACTTGCTGCGGTTCCTCAACTGCAACAACTGTATCTGACTCGAGGCTTGGTCATTCTAGACGGGAGTAACGACAGCACCGAGTGGCTGGAAACACAGGCGCCCATCGCCAACACCGTACCCTTCGAACAACGTCCTCTTATTGAGAGCGAGCAGTACGTTTTCAACGCCAACGACAGCTATTGGCTCAGCGATCCGGACAACCCGGCCACCGGCTACTCGCCCTTGTATGGGCCAACGGCTTCCCCCCGCAGTCTACGCACACGCATGAATATCGAGCTACTCAGGCCCGACAGTGCGTTCAATTACGCTGGAAAAGACGGGCGATTCAGCATCGATGAGATTAAAGCCGCGTTGTTTGGCAACGATAGTCTGAGCGCCAAGTTGCTGCTTTCCGAGCTCTTAAATGCTTGCAAAAACAGCCCTAAACGCTTGGTGAATGAGCAAACCGTCGACATCACCGCCAGTTGCAACGTGCTGACCGCCTGGGATGGCAAGTTCGATATCGAATCCCGTGGTGCCGTACTCTTCCGCGAGTGGATTACACGCTACCCTGCAACCGATATCGCATTGGGCAATGTGCTGTTCGCGCAACCTTTTGATCCAGCCGATCCTGTCGCCACGCCCAACGGACTGGCGCAGCCGCAAACGGCCTTGGACAACTTAGCTGCTGCCCAAATGCTGCTGACCAACAACAACATCGCCTTAGACGTACCGCTGGGAGAGCTTCAGACCGGCCATCGAATGAGCGAAAAGTGGGCGCTGCATGGCGGCAATCGACACGAGGGTATTGCGAATTTACAGATGAGTTCAGGCCCGAAAACAAACACAACAGAGATCCCGATTTTTACCGGGAGCAATCGCTTCATCGAAGACAGCAGCAGTTTGTCCGAGAGCGGATACAATGTCGTTCACGGATCCAGCTTCATCATGGCTCTAAACTTCACCGAGGACGGCCCCGAAGCACAAGCGATTTTGAGCTACTCCCAATCCGGAGATCCACAGTCGCCTCATTTTAGTGATCAAACCCAGCTCTACACAGACGAGCGTTGGCGTAGCATTCACTTTAAGGCCGCGGATATTGAGCAACATACGATCAGTAAACG
>JAACDS010000064.1 GCA_009936895.1 Pseudomonadota bacterium | reverse complement strand
GGCCGTGTTGCGGACACCCACATCAATTGAGTCGTGGTTAGCGACCTTTAAGCTTGCGCTGATAATACGAAGGTGGTCGCTGACCGGACTGTCGAGCCATGGTCAGCAGCAACTGCTCTAAGCCTAGCCACGCATCACCGATGCGCTGACCCTTGCCCTGCTGATCCAACAAGGCACATTCCGCGAGCAACGCCTTCGCAGCGGGTCCGCTTTGGGCAAAAGATTCCATGGTGCGCGCCCGGGCTGGCGGTAGCCCCCGAGTTTGGCCCAACCGACGCAGCTGACTGGTCAGAGCACCCAGCACCGCAAAGAGACTGCCTTTGTCTTCGCGCAGAGAGGCCATGATTTTACTCACCCGCTCGCCCTGACCGGCCATGGCCGCATCAATCAAATCAAAACTGTTGAAACGGGAGGTGTCTTCCAAACAGCTCAGCAGCATTTCTTGGGTAATGGGCTGGGCGAGGTTTTGCAGCGCAAGTTTCTCTACTTCCTGGGCCGCCGCCAGCAAATTGCCTTCAACCCGTTCGCAAAGGGCGACCAGCGCATCTCGCTCTAAGGTCAGATCGCGAGATTTGAGCCGCTGATCCAGCCAGGACGGCAACTCCAGGGGGCTTAGAGGCCAAATCAGTACCACAGCGCCCACGGATTCCAAAGCCTTAAACCATGCGCTGCTGCGCTGGTTAGGCTGCAGGCGCTCGGTGCGAATGAGCAGCAAGGTTTCTGGATTGCCGATAGTGCCGTCCGCCCAGTCACGCAGTATTTGACTGGCCTCTTTGTCGAATTTGGTCGGTGGAATGCGCAGATCCAATACTTTGCGTTCAGCAAACAACGACATACTGGCCGCATCGTTGACCACGTCATGCCACTTGAACCCGGTTTCTACATGATGAATGGAGCGCTCAGTAAAACCCTGCTGCCGGGCTTTGCGAAGTACGGCGTCGCAGGCCTCACTCACCCGCAGCGTTTCCTCGCCGCTGATCAAATAAACGCCTTGCAGCGATCGCTGCAGCGAGGTGTCCAGTTGATCGACGTTAAGGGGCATTCTGCTCTGTGTCCCTTTCGACGGTGCGACTCGCCGCACCAACACTTGGCCGCATCACCACGCTCAAAGCGCGCAGGATTTGATCAGCCAAATCTTGATTCAGGTTTTGCTCAACGGAAGTTTGTTGCTCATAGCTGCCCAGCAGTTGGGCCCGATCCATTCGGTAGGCTTGACGCAGTTCCAGCACGAGCTCATCGGCCAGCAGATTGCCTTTATCGTCCAGCACGCTAACGACCAAGGACGCAGTGGAAATATTTTCCGCCACTCTCAGTTGAGCGTTCACCGCACCGTCAAGGGTTTCGGTTTGAAAACCTGTGATGCGAAGGGTCACATCCGCGGGTGACGCTTCGCGTACCCCTGCCCGACCCAAGGTGGCTTTCAGTACACGCCGAAAGTCCGCATAGCCTGCTGACTGGTTTTGTGCGCTGATCAGTCGATAGGTCAAACCCTCAGTCAAACCCGTGCCGCGAAGCTGAAACCCGCATCCGGCGAAAGCCATCAAAATCACCAGCATCGTCACAGCTCGGCAGAACATCACCCTACCCCACCACGATATTGACAAGTTTATTTGGCACCACAATTTCTTTACGAATGGTTTTGCCTTCAATATGCCGCGACACGTTGGCGTCGGCTTTGGCAAACGCCAAGATCGCTTCCTTGTCCGAACTGGCACTGACATCGATCTGTCCCCGCACTTTTCCGTTCACCTGAACCACTAGGGTCAAGGAATCTTGTTCTAGCGCTGACGCATCAACCACCGGCCAGGGATACCCCACCAAGGGCTCGTGCATACCCAGAACCGTCCAGAGCTCATGCGCAATATGCGGTGCAATGGGAGAAATGATCAGCACCGCGCTGACCCAGGCTTCATGCACCGCACCACGGTCTGCGTCGTTGGCGAGATCTGTTTTGCCCACGGTGTTCAGAAGCTCCATGACCGCAGACACCACGGTATTGAACTGCTGCCGCCGACCGTAGTCGTCATCGGCTTTCTGCAGCGTTTCGTGGGTTTTGCGACGCAGCGCTTTAGCCTGAGCCGACAGAGCCGCCACATCCAGAGCCGGCACTGGGCCCGTCGCCGCATGCTCGTGCACCATATTCCACAGGCGCTTCAAAAATCGTGCGGCACCTTCCAGTCCCGCTTCGCTCCATTCAAAGGATTGCTCCGGCGGTGCGGCGAACATCATCGCCGTACGCACGGTGTCTGCACCGAAACGATCCAGCAGCTTTTGCG
The DNA here is from genome assembly GCA_009936895.1 of Pseudomonadota bacterium. Classification (GTDB taxonomy): domain Bacteria; phylum Pseudomonadota; class Gammaproteobacteria; order Pseudomonadales; family Azotimanducaceae; genus UBA4421. Next base: position 4,074 of record JAACDS010000064.1, on the reverse strand, counting down.
GGTCACCAGCGTCGCCAGCCGATTTTGACATCTTCTTGCCGTCTTGCAGCACCATGCCCAGCATCATCAGGTTTTTAAACGGCTCATCTGCGTCTACCAAACCCTCGTCGCGCATGAGCTTGAAGTAAAACCGCGCGTAGAGCAGGTGTAAGATCGCATGCTCAATGCCACCGACATAGTGATCGACAGGCGCCCAAAATTTCGCTCGCTCATCGACCATGGCCTTGGCACCTGGCGAAGCAAAACGCGCGAAGTACCACGACGATTCCATGAACGTATCGAAGGTGTCGGTTTCTCTCCGTGCGGGCGCCCCACATGTCGGACAGGCCACATTCAGAAAATCGTCCATCTTGTGCAGCGGTGAAGAGACGCCCTCGAAGGTAACATCCGTTGGTAGCTCTACCGGCAAATCAGACTCGGGAACAGGCTGTACGCCACAGGCATCGCAGTGAATTACCGGTATGGGACAGCCCCAGTAGCGCTGGCGGGATACACCCCAGTCGCGCAGTCGATAATTGGGCACGGAGCGACCAGACCCTTTGCTTTCTAGCGCCCCGACGATGGCAGCAAAGGCCTCATCCAAGGTTTTGCCATCAAACTCTCCGGAATTCACCAAGCGGCCTTTGTCCGTAAAGGCGCCGGTTGACAGATCACAGGCTTCATCGCCGTTCGGTTCGATTACCTGGACAATATCGATGCCGTATTTTTTCGCGAATTCCCAATCCCGCTGGTCGTGGCCGGGTACAGACATTACCGCGCCAGAGCCGTATTCCATCAGCACAAAGTTAGCAACCCATACTGGCAGTTGGTTCCCGGTCAGCGGGTGCCGCACCGTTAACTGGGTCGCGATACCAGCTTTTTCCATGGTGGCCATATCAGCTTCTGCCGTGGTGTTCTGTCTGCACTGCTCAATGAATGCCGCAACGTCATCATCGGCTTCGGCCGCCAGTTTCGCCAGCGGATGCTCGGCGGCCACGGCAACATAGGTTGCACCCATCAAGGTATCGGGCCGAGTGGTAAATACTGTCAATGTCTGTGAAGCATCGTGATCGGTCACAAAATCGATCTCAGCGCCTTCACTACGGCCAATCCAGTTGCGCTGCATGTTCTTAACCGAATCAGGCCAGCCAGGCATATCATCCAACTCGTCAAGCAGCTCTTTCGCGTAGTCGGTGATTTTCAGGAACCACTGAGCCATTTCTCGCCGCTCCACCACCGCGCCAGAGCGCCAACCCCGGCCATCGACCACTTGTTCGTTGGCCAGCACGGTTTGGTCCTCTGGGTCCCAGTTCACCACGGCGTTTTTGCGATACACCATGCCTTTCTCGTAGAGGCGCAAAAACAGCCACTGCTCCCATTGGTAGTAGTCACTGTCACAGGTGGCGAATTCCCGAGACCAATCCATACCGAAGCCCAAGCGCTGCATCTGCGAACGCATGTAATCGATGTTGTCTCGCGTCCACTGCGCTGGCGGGATGTTGTGCTTTATCGCTGCGTTTTCCGCCGGCAATCCAAAGGCATCCCAGCCCATGGGGTGCAGTACGTTATAGCCCTTCAGGCGACGATAGCGTGCAATCACATCGCCCAAGGTGTAGCACCGCACATGGCCCATATGCAGCCTGCCGCTGGGATACGGGAACATGGCTAAGCAGTAAAACTTCTCGCCGGGTCTATTTTCGTCACCAATAAAGCAGGCGCTTTCGTCCCATGCGGCTTGGGCGTTCTTTTCAACGATTTGCGGGTCGTACATTGGGTTCATGGACTGGATCTTCTTACTGCTCAAATGGGCCGCGGCGGGCAAAGCGCAAGGATACCATCTCAGAGGCTGACGACGGGCGAATCTGACGGGAGATTTTGCTATCTGGCATCTCCTGCCACAGACCATCCCAGACCGAATTTAGAACCAGTTCACATAACGTAACAAAACCCGAGAATCCTCACCGTCAGTCGACGCACCTCCACCGGATTGCCGCTATTTTACGAACTGTTTGTTTACAAAACTTTTTGGAGATGCCATGAAATTGCCTGTTCTTTTGCTGACGCTTATCTTGAGCCCTTTTGCTTGTGCCATGACGCCCGAATCCGGCGACATCGGAGAGAAATCACGAATTGAAGCGCAGCGAGCGAACCTGGCAAAGGCCTCTGAAAACGCTGGATATGGTCCACAGTCACCGCGTTATATTGGGGATAGGCGGGGCGAAAATCCGATACGGTTCAGCACAGCACCCCCCTTTTCTAAAATGAATCTTTGCAACATCCATTTCCACAAAAATGCCGAGCATGCCGGCGGTGAATTCACCCAATATGCCGGCGATGGAGACGGCCACGGCTTCAAGTCAGGCTACGTCTACTCGGGCGAGTTAACGGCAAAGGAAAGCACGCCTGTACAACCGGCCATATGCCCAAGCTCCCATGACGCCTTGCAATCCGGGGACACCATTGAGGTGCACTACGTATTCAGCAGCGCTCAAGTGACACCGGGACCCACCTTGGGTGCCTGTCTGAGCGAGTCCAACATCAACCCTCAACTCCGGGTTGAAGCGCAGGTATTCGTCTTGGTAAATGACGATCAAGCGTTGGACTTCACAGACCTGACGGCAATCGAAACCTCGTCGGGCTATCAGCAAGCCCCAAACATTCCGGCAGACACAGGCAAACCCATCGAGTACGCCGGCTCCACCACTGGCCCCAGCTACAATGAAACGGGCTCGCCCTTACAGGTGTCGTGGAGTGTGAGACCACGAGTTGCCAAGGTCGACATTGGCTCAGTAGCTCGCTGGTGTGAGGGCAATGTGTTCAACGAGGATCACGCTCACGGCGTCAGAAATTTAGTCGTGAACGCCAAACTGCTGTCTCCAATCGAACACTAAAAGTTAGGTAATCAACCCGTCTCAGACAGACCCCGTCTGAGACGACCAAGGACCACGAGCAGCAGGATCAACACGACGCCTAACACAGGCCAATCCCCAAGATAGGTATAGGGCGTCGTGCCCAACATCACCGCGAATTCGGCCCGCAGTACAGCGGGCTCAAACTGGGGCAGTTGCGCCGCTATTTCACCGCGCTCGTTCACGACACCGGTAAGACCGCTGTTGGTGGCGCGGAGCAACCAGCGTCCGTTTTCCAGCGCCCGCATTTGTGCAATCTGCATGTGTTGATGGGGGCCGATGGAACCACCAAACCATGTGTCGTTAGACACCGTCAGCAGCACCCCACTGGTGGCCGCTTGCCTGCGCAGGGTGTCGCCATAGGCGATTTCGTAGCAAATACCAGAAGCCACTTCCACCGGTTGCTGTATTCCAGGTAACTGCAGACGGATGTTGGGTTGTTGCCGGGGCCCCGGAGTCGCCACGGACATGGGCAAGTCAAAAAATTCGATCAAACCGCGCAGGTAGTCTTGCAGTGGTACATATTCGCCAAAGGGCACCAAGTGACGCTTGGCAAATCGGCCTTCCGCCAGACCGAAGGCTTGAACTGTATTGAAAAATTGAGCCTCTTCGCCGGTTTGTCGTTGCACGTCGGGCATACCGACAATGACATTGGTTTGGGAAGACTGTGCTTGGCCATGCAGCGCTTGTGTCGCCTGTCTGGCGTCCCTGCCAAAGAGCGTCAGCGCTGCTTCTGGCCAAACCAGCAGATCAGCATCCCAATGCGCTGCCGACAGCCCCATGTGTTTTCGCACGTTAACGAACCGCTGATCCTGATCCCACTTAATTGCTTGATCGATGTCGCCCTGCACCAGTGCCACATCGTATCGAGCCTGAGACGTCACCCAAGACACAGAATTCAGCGACAGGCCTAGGCCGGCAAGGAGCAACAGCCCGCCCATCGCGTACCCTCGGTGCGACCCCGCCTGAGTCTTGTCTGCAATCACCTGAAGCAGCAGACTCGCCAGCACCGCCACTAGGGTAAGGCCAAGCGCGCCAAAGATGGGTGCAAAGCCCTGCAGCGGCGTGCCCAGCATGGCGTGCCCCGCGAACAGCCAAGGAAACCCTGTGAGAAACCAGGTGAGCAGCCACTCCATCAGCAGCCAAGACGCAATAAAACCCATGGCCAGTGCGACACGCCCCAGCG
>JAACDS010000384.1 GCA_009936895.1 Pseudomonadota bacterium | reverse complement strand
TTAGTATCTACTTTATCTTGTTGAACCGTACCTTGACATGGTAGAGGTCGGCGGTTCGAATCCGCCTGGTCCTACCAAATACCCGGTACTACCAAATAGAAGACGCAGAGGTTTTAACCCCGATCGCGTTTGGAGCAAGCAAGCTCAACCCTGACATACGGGACACTTGCGTGCTGCTCTCTAAGAAATCTCTCGGTTGAAATTATACGCCGAACCCGCGGGCGTATTTTTGTCGCCTGATTGCAACGCGTCCTCACAGACACGCACGTTGGCAATTGCGGGGGCATAGGAGCGTTTCGTGTCCGACACCGGCGCGAGCCCGTCGAACTGCAGACTAACGAATTCCGCTTTCGACCTTGTTCATCATGGCTTGCGCTCGCTCACGGAGGGTCTCGTGGGTTTTTTGAATGTCTGGCAATGATTGACTTTGCAGCGAATCACCGGGGCGCAGCTCGCCAATGTGCTGGTAGGTTCCCGCATCCATGGCGTGTCGAGCGTGAACCAGCGCGCCATTGGCATCGCCCAATCCACCGCTGCCAAAATACCCGTAGCCTTCAACCATGCTGCGAGTTCCCGTTGCTTGGAATCCGCAGCGCCACAAAAACTTGTCGCTGGCACGCTGAAGAACCTCGGGTCTGATCGTCAGAAGAAAGGACTCTTGCTGGCGAATAAAGGGCCGCACAACGGAGTTCGTAATGATGTAGCGCAGGTCGTCAGAGTGATTTACCGCGCCGCCATGAAGTACCCGGCCGTCCATCAGCATGACAGTGCCCGCCGGAGCCTCGAGATTGATCGGGCGGGGCACTTCACCGAACGTGCCTGATCCCTCGCAATAGAGCTTGTGCGAGCCTGGGATGATCAGCGTGCCACCGTTTCTCTCGTTGACGTCTTGTAGGATGTAGACTGTATTGACGAGCACGGGCGCTTCTAAAAAATGGTAGGGAGCCGCGAGACTTTGATCTTGATGCATGCCCTGAGGATGGCAGCCTGGGTAGGCGATGTTCGCAATGTAACTGAGATGGTGCCATCCGCGGCCCAGTGCTTCGTCGAGTAGCTGCTCGATCATGGGCCCGGCCTGAATGCACTCGGGTTCATGGGTCATGCATTGCTCAAAGACCTCACCTTTATTCACCAACGACCAGACATGCTGTTGGGCCTCCGCCAAGTAGGCGATGCCTAGCTGCCTTTCGGCAGCAGATTGCTCTGCCACGCGAGCGTGGATGGTCTCGGTTTGTGCGGGAGACAACCCATCCTTAATTAAGCAGTAACCCCAATCGTAAAAGTCACGTCGTAGTTGATCCATGTCTTGGGCAGGCTGAGGTAGTTCTGTACGTTGCCAGTCTGGGTGCTTTTTCGCGACTGTCGTGTCGTAGTAGTGACCGTTGCCCCACGTCAGTGATTCCTTGCTTTTTGGCACGGCTAACCACGGGTTGGCCTTGAGTAACGAACGGTAGGGCTCATGGGAATGCACGAAGTCTTGGTAGGGTGCCTGTACATTTTTGGAGGCTTTAGCCACCGCCTCTTTGCTGAAAATCTGTGGGACAGTCATGAGAATCCGCCGCTTAAGGGTTCATGAAAGATCTCGAATATTTCAGGTGAATTCAAGCGATGAAATCTGTCGCAGCATGGCAGGTGATTGCGTGGGAGAGACGACAATCCACTCGCCGGGGCGGGTGCGTTTGGTTGATCGTCTTCACGAAACGGCTAATGCATTGTATGCCCCTAACGAAGAACAGGCTCCGGTAGATCGCAATAAGGTTGACTATCCTTGGATAGTATCCGATAGGATGGAGGTTTCCAGATTTTCGAGGGATGAGCATGTCTGTACGAATTGACCCCAACAGCGGTTTGAAGATCTTTGCTACCCGAGCCGCAAAGGCTTCTGAAAAAATTACGGGTAAGGGCTACGCAACCGTTAGCGACGAAGCGCTAAAGACCTTACCACCAGCCCCTGTCGGCGCCGTTTTCGATGCGGTAGAACAAGCCAAATACCGTGAATTCAAAGAATCTCGGGCGGGCGCTGCCGACTACATGTCGATGGAAGGCGAATTCAGCCGCTACTTAGAGGACGTCTATTCGGCAGAACCTGTTGAGCGAGAAGCTTTGTCAGACGAATGCGACGTTTTGGTCGTGGGCGCAGGGTTCGCTGGCCTTTTGCTCTGGCACAAATTGCGAGAGGCCGGTTTTCAGAATGTGCGCTTTTGCGAAAAAGGCGGAGACGTAGGCGGTACATGGTATTGGAATCGTTATCCGGGCATCGCGTGCGACGTCGAGTCGTATAGCTATTTCCCGCTGTTGGAAGAAATGGATTACATCCCTTCCATGAAGTTCGCGGCGGGCTTCGAGATCATGGAATATTGCCAAAAGATGGCAGAAAAATTTGGTTTCTACGATAAGTGTCTTTTCCATACCACGGTCGAGAAAACCGAGTGGGACGAGACCTCGGGACGTTGGACGGTCACTACGGATCGGGGTGATGCCATGCGGGCGAAATACGTGGTCTTGGCCAACGGCATTTTGACGACGCCAAAATTGGCGCGAATAGACGGTATGCAGTCCTTTGAGGGTGATTCGTTTCATACGTCACGTTGGGACTACAACATCGATTTGAAGGATAAGCGTGTTGGCATCATTGGAACCGGCGCCACCTCGGTTCAAGCGGTACCCGAATTGGCGAAAATCGTTAAAGAGCTTTATGTCTTTCAACGTACGCCGTCATCCATCGATGTGCGTGATCAGCGCGAGACGTCTGTTGAAGAGTTCGCCGAGTGGTCAAAAGAACCCGGTTGGGCAAAAGCGCGCAGAGCGAGATTCGCCCGAATTTCCGAAGGTCGCACAGCCATGAAGGCAAATGATGACTATCTCGCTGGCCGTGTGCCTGATTTCAAAACGCGCAAAAAACACGAAGGCGATATCACTCCGGAAGAGTTGGTGCAGAAGCAGTTGGATACAAACTTTCGAATCATGGAGCAAATCCGCGCTCGGGTTGATGCCGTTGTCGAAGACCCTGTTACGGCTGCTGCCCTGAAGCCCTACTACCCATATGGCTGCAAGCGACCAACGTTTCATGATGAGTATTTACCCACGTTTAACTTGCCGCATGTGCATCTTGTGGATACGGCCCCGCGCGGCGTGAGCAAGATCAACCCACGCGGGGTTGTTCACGAGGGAACGGAGTATCCGGTAGACGTATTGATTTACGCCACGGGCTTTGAATGGATGGCTACCTCGACCTTCAACATGATTGTTGGACGAGAGGGCCGCACGCTACGTGACAAGTGGCAACAAGAGGGCACGAAAACCTTCTTGGGTTTGCATAGCCAAGGTTTTCCTAACTTATTTATCGTGTCCGGACCGCAGGGCGGTGGCGGCAGCTTCAATTTCACCAATGCCATTGAAGAACACGGGGATTACGTGGTCTGGATGCTCAGTACGATGCGTGACAAAGGGGTCGATATTGTCGATGTGAAGTCGGAACCAGAAGAGGAATATGCTGCGCACTGTCGGCAGGCTGACCAGCTAACGCGCCCCTTGCGAGACTGCATTACCTACTACAACGGTCATGGCGAAGCTGAACCCGGTAGCCTTGCGTATTACGGCGGCGGCAATTGGCACAAATACCGTAAGCGTGCCCAGCAAACCTTGGATCCCTATGCGTTTGAAAGCCGCAGGCATTAGCCTGAAAGGGAGCGTCAATACTGACTTTTCGGGCT
>JAACDS010000383.1 GCA_009936895.1 Pseudomonadota bacterium | reverse complement strand
TGCCATTGGCTTGGTCGCACTCGCAGGTCTGTTGTTACTGGGTGCCGCAATACTGTCTTGGGTCATGGTTGGCGGTGCGCTGCTCTTTGCCGCTCGAGGACTGTTCAGCGTGTTGTTTATGGATGCCCTGAACCGCCGTATTGACAACGACTATCGCGCGACCATCAATTCACTGCTGGGTTTTGGTTACCGCCTCGGCTTTATTGTGGCTGCGTCGCTGTTGGGCCCTGTCTTCGACGGCTTCGGGTTGAATGCGTCTGTATTTGCGCTGGGCATTCTGGCGCTGCTGATAATCTCAATCTTGTTGGTGCCACTGGCCCGGGAGGCCGATGCGGCCTGATGCTTGGGTCGTTAGCGCTCAATCTGACCAAGATTGGCGTTAATGACCGAGCCATTGATGACCGGATTTTGTGCGGCAAACAGCAGCGTTTTGCCGATCTCAGCGGGTTCGATTAGACGCCCGAAGGTGCTCATTTGGGCGATGTCTGGCATGACATCGTCCGGTATGTGATCCCGCAGCATTTCCGTATCGGTGAATCCCGGATTGATGCAGGCGGTATGAATGCCCGTTCCAGCAAGGTCCTGACAGGATGCCCGCATCATGCCGATGCTGGCATGTTTGGATACCACGTAGCTGAAACTGCCCGGTACGGCTTTTTCGCCCAAGGTCGATCCCACGTACAAAATGCTGGAGCCGTCGGTCATGTGGGGCAAGAGCAGGCGGTTGAGAATGGTCGGCGCGATCAGATTGATCTCGTAAATCTGTCGGAGGGCATCGGTCTCAATGTTTTGAATCGTGTCATGGCCCAGTCGTGCGGCATTGTGCACCAAGCATAGGCTGTCCGCGTCAGCGACGGCGGCAGTCAAAGACTCTGAGATTATCGGTAAGGAGCTTGGGTCGGACAGATCGCCGGTGAGATTGAGTACGCCGTCAATGCTGCATGCGCTTCGAGACAGATTGATTACCCGATAACCGGCACGGCGGAAGGTTTCCGCTGTCGCGTACCCGATGCCTGAACTCGCGCCGGTGATCACCAAACATTGCATCTGTATTTCTCCAGACCGTCGCTGGCGGCTAAGCGGTTTCGTAGGCCCAGCTTGCGCTGGCCCATTGGCCTTCGCCAGAAGCACATCGAAGCACCATATTTTGTATGTCCAGTACTTTGATGTCCTCGCGTTGGATCAAGGTGGCCAGTAGATAGTGGGCGAGTTCTTCAACGGTGACGTTGCGAATAGGCAGCAGAGTCAGGTCGCGCTCCAAAAACGGTATGCGCTCGCCATTGAATATCACATAGGTGTAGTGATCATCCGACTCGATCTGCAGATGCGGCGATTGGGTCGGCATGATGACCTGTTCGTCCAATTCGTCACACATTTGCTTTAGTGCTTTTTTCAGAATGTTGTAGTCGAATGTGAGTCCGTCATCGGCGATGGCGGCTTCCGCATCCAACGTCACTTGAAAGTTATGACCGTGCAGGTTTTCCCGTTCGGTATCACTGAACAGCGTGAAGTGTGCGGCGGCAAAGTGCAGATACTCTTTGCTGATTTCAATCGTGGTTGTTTGCATGGGAAGAGCCTATCACTGCAGCAGGTCAACGCCCTGTGAAGATCGGTGTTTTGGTGTCTTGCCTTGTTGGTTAGCGTGAGTCGATACTTGGTCACCGACGTAATGAAAGAGACAGAGTACACAGGAGTATCTGCATGCGTTTTGATCTGACCCCAGAACAACGGGCCTTCAAGTATGAAGTCGAAACATTTTTGCGTGACCATTTGCCCGCCAACGTAGCCGCCAAGGTGAAACGCGGGGCAGGGGTCTCAAAAGACGAGTTGACCGCTTGGACGCGAACCTTAAATGCTAAAGGGTGGGCTGCCCCGGCGTGGCCTATCGAGCACGGTGGCACCGGCTGGAGCCTAGTGCAGCGGCATATCTTTGATGTCGCCTGTCGCGCTGCCCACGCTCCTGCGCTGTCGGGTTTTGGTTTCAATATGGTCGGCCCGGCCATTATCAAATTTGGTACGGCGGAACAACACGCACAATTTTTACCCAAAATATTGAACGCCGATTTGTGGTTTTGTCAGGGGTATTCCGAGCCTCAGGCCGGATCGGACCTTGCCAGTGTGCGCACACGGGCAGACAAGAACGGTGACGATTATGTGGTGAACGGCTCCAAGATCTGGACCTCTGGCGCTGAAATGGCGGACTGGATCTTTTGTCTCGTGCGAACCAATCACGATGTGCAGCAGCAAAAGGGCATCAGCTTTTTGTTGTTCGATATTACTTCGCCGGGTGTATCGGTTAAGCCCCTTTATGCATTCAATGGCAAGCGCTTGTGGAACCAAGTATTTTTTGAAGACGTTCGTGTACCCGTCGCCCAGCGACTGGGTGATGAAGACCGTGGCTGGACCGTTGCGAAGAGTTTGCTGGGCGATGAGCGGCTCATGGTGTCTCGGGTATCGGAGAACAAGCGGGTCTTAGGCGTGCTCAAGGAGGCTCTGCAGGAGCAAATCCGGCGCGGTATTGAGATGCCCGAAAGCGTCCACAGTGAAATCTGTGCGCTGGAGATTCGTTTGCAGGCGTTGGAGATGACCAGCCTGCGCATCCTGACTCAGGCAGACTCGGGATCGCAAATTGGGGCAGAGCCCAGCATGCTGAAACTCAAGGGCAGCGAACTGGTGCAGGCGCAGGACGAGTTGCTGTTTCGCATGGTCGACTACTTAGCCCTGCCGCAAGATTCGGCAAATACGGGAGAAGAGCCGGTTAACCCTGCCTGGGCGGAATACATCGCCTCGGGACGCTATCACCATCGCGGGTACACCATTGCGGGTGGTTCGTCGGAAGTGCAGCACAACATCATCGCCAAGCAGGTGCTGGGCCTGTAGCCCAGCGCCCAGCTTCTGGTAACGAGCCTGTGTTTACGAGGCTTTGTTATGCAGCTCAAGCCAGCAGGGTCTTCAGGTCCGACTCGGGATCTGCCAGGAACGCAGGGTCAGCGGGTTTGCCGACAAGCTGTTTACACAGCATAAATTCTGTCGGACTGTTGACCGCATCCGCAGCGACAACCTTGCCGTCTTTGAGATAGAACACCGCAAACTGATTGCTGGCCATGTCGCCGCGCAGGACTTGGGTATCGCCATCCGCCGAGAAGCCCACCATCTGAAGTTTCAGCTCGTACTGATCCGACCAGAACCAAGGAATCGCCGCATAGGTCTTCTCATCACCCAACATGTTGGCGGTACTGACCCGGGCTTGATCCATGGCGTTGGGCACAGACTCCAGCCGCAGGCGTCGGTCCAGCAGCGGGTTGGGGTGATTTGTGCAATCGCCGGCCGCGTAGACAAAGGGATCCGAAGTCCGGCAGTGCTCGTCGACGACGATGCCGTTGTCACAGTGAATACCCGCTGCCTCAGCCAACTCGGTATTGGCGATGATGCCAATGCCGACAATGACAATGTCCGCCGCAAAGCGCTGGTCGCCGCAAATGACCTCTTCTACCTTGCCGTCGCCGGCAAAGCCCGTGACGCCGGTGCTGGTGTGGATGTGCACACCTCGACCTTCGTGTAGCTGGTGGTAATAGGCAGACATCTCAGGTGTGGTCACGCGCTGCAAAATGCGTTCTTCCATTTCTAAGACATGCACGTTCAGACCCAGTTCCCGGCCCACCGCCGCGACTTCCAAACCAATGTAGCCACCGCCGACAATGACCAAGTTGGCATCTGGGCGCATGCCTTCGCGCAGGCCATCCACGTCGTCCATGGTGCGAAGGTAGTGAATGCC
>JAACDS010000382.1 GCA_009936895.1 Pseudomonadota bacterium | reverse complement strand
TTGCGGTGACAGCACAGCACCATTTATCAGAACAGCAGCAGGCACTGGCCCGTGTCGATGCTGTGCAAAATCGCTTGGTTCAGCATTCCGACTGGTCTGAACAGGCTTGTCGGCTGCACGACGACAGTTTTGCCGCCATTGTGGAAGCGCGAGTACCTCGTCTTTTTCTTCCTGCGGGCCTTGGCGGAGACGAAGTCAATCCGATGACCTGTGCGTTGGTGTGTGAAGAAATCGCTGCCAGCGATACGGCGGCTGCATGGCACATTATGGTCTTCAATGCGGCCAAGCTGATGGCCGCCAAATGGCCAGCCGAATTGGTCGAAACTCTGTGGGGTGATCAGCCGGATCGGTTGGTTGCAGCGAGTGGTCATACCCCGTTAAAGGGCAAGCGCGTGGAAGGCGGTATCGAAATTTGGGGTACGCAACGCTTCGTCAGTGGTTGCAACTTTGCCGAATGGATTATGTCTCCGATCCTTATGGACGGAGAAATGCATAATGCTGTGATTGCTATTGAAGACTGTCAGGTGCAGGACAACTGGAACACCTTGGGTATGCGTGGCTCAGGAAGCAACGATGTGCTGATTGACCACGTCAGAGTGCCATCGCTGCAGGTCGTTCCGCCCGCGCAGCCAGACACGCCGGTAAATCCGTATTATCAAGGCGCCCTGTACCAATGCCCATCGCGTATTGTTTTTGCCCCCTACGTACCGGTTGCACTGAGCTTGGCCAAACGAGCGATTGATGAAGTGGCCCTATTGGTGAAAACCAAAACCCCTGGCGGTGGAGCCAGTAAGCTGACGGAAAAGCACATGGCTCAGGGTCATTTTGGGCGGGCATTGGCGCTTTATCGCTCGGCCCGGTTGATGTTTTACAACGCGTTGGAGATTACTTGGCAGCGCGCGTTGGACGGCCGTGAACCCAGCCCTGAGCATCGCGCGGATCTCTATCTGGCGGGTACTCACGCGGTACAAACGTCGGCGGAAGTGGTGCGCTTGATGGGTAATATCGCAGGGACGACGATGACCGAGCGGGGCCATCCGCTGGACCGAATCAATCGTGACATGGAGACCCTGCGCCACCACGGTTTCGTGAATGAATCCCGTTACGCCAGCGTTGCACAAGTGCTTTGGGGCGCTGAACTCGACTACCCAGCCATGCTGAGATGATGCGAGTCGCTAAGTAACGTATCGACTAGGAGCCTTCATTGAAAGATCAATATTTCACCAAGCGAGTGCTCAGCTATCCAACTCAAGACTTGGGCGCACCGGAACAAATGCTGCGAGACGCTTACGCAATGAATCCTGCGGCGGATTTGTGGGGCATTTGGCAGGGAGTGTTCGGCCTAGCGGCAAATCAACTCATTGTCGTGAGCTCGCATAGCGATTCAACAGATGGCTGGAAGGCTTTCCATGACTGTGAAGTCGAAGCAGTCTGGGTACTAAAAGCTACCGCTCGCCCACAGTCATCGGTTCCACTAGACCGCTCAGGTGTTTACGTTTTCAGAGATTTTTGGCTGCCCTACCAGCATGTTGATGAAGCGGTAGAGCTTTCGAGGGCTGCTTGGCAAACCTTTGAAGGTGCCGAAGCCTACAGCGCGCAACCCATGGGTTTGTTCGCTCCGGCCCATGCGCTGCCGGATTCCCAAGAATGTGTGTTGCACTTGCTGACGTGGTATCCGGATTTCAGGTCATGGGAAACTTCTCGTCAGTCTGACCCAGCTGCCATGCGACGGTTCATCGCGCGCAGAGAGCTGACTCGCTCGACCCGGGCCGTTGCAACGCGACTGCTCCTACCGAGCGAGTGAGGCCATACGGCAACAACTACTGTTGCGACAGCCAGTCGTCGTCTGAACCTTCATTGATGTCGGCGAACAGCGGCGTCGAAAGGTAGCGTTCGGCGGTGTCTGCGAGCATGGTGACCATAACGCTCCCGGGTTCCGCTTGCTCCGCAATTTTGAGCGATGCGCTAAGGGTGCCGCCAGCAGAGATGCCCACAAAAATGCCTTCTTCCTTGGCCAGTCGCAGGGCGCAGGCCATGGACTCGTCTTCGTTGACCGGCACAACATGGTCGGTAATGTCGCGATCCAGCACGTCAGGAATGAAGTCTGGGGTCCACCCCTGAATTTTGTGCGGTGACCATTCGCCACCAGATAAGAGAGCTGCTTGCTCCGGTTCTGCGGCGACAATTTGAATGGTTGGCCGTGCAGCTTTGAGTGTGCGGCCAGCTCCGGATAGCGTGCCACCGGTACCCCAGCCGGTGACCCAATAGTCCAATCTCTCACCAGCAAAGTCCTTCAAAATTTCAGGTCCTGTCGTACTGGCGTGATAGTCAGGGTTGGCAGTATTTTTGAATTGTTCGGCCATAAACCACCCGTGTTTTGCGGCCAGTTCCTCAGCGCGGGCCACCATGCCAGACCCCCGCTCTGCTGCGGGTGTCAGGATGACCTTGGCACCTAGGGCACGCATAACCTTGCGCCTTTCGATAGAGAATGTTTCTACCATGGTAGCGACGAAAGGATGACCCATGACGGCGCAGACCATGGCCAGTGCGATACCGGTGTTGCCGCTGGTGGCCTCAATAACCGTTTGACCTGGTTGCAGTGCGCCGCTGTCTCGAGCGTCTTTGATGATGGCGTAGGCCAGCCGGTCCTTGACCGATGCCATCGGATTGAAGGATTCCACCTTCACGTACATGTCGACGTGATCTGGGGCAATACGGTTCAGTTTGACGATAGGTGTGTTGCCGATGGTTTGCAGAATGTTGTCGTATTTCATGATTCTCTCTCAGAGGAGTCGGGTTTATTGGTTTCAGTGTTCGTCGGCTGTTTTCGTGTGGTCGTGCCCAAGATGTAAGTTCCGAATGTGCGCCACCATAACCAACCCCACACCGGCTGTGGTCAGAATGATTTCCAGATCTTCGCCAAAAACATGGGCTACGCCAAGTAGCATCAGCGCCAACCCAAGAACACCCAGCGAGACCGTAAGCCCGTTGGCTTGCCGGCGATAACCTCGAAACAATGCGATACCGCTAATCGGCACGGCTAAGCCGAACAGGAGCCAGTGGGTTTGCGTTTCGGTAGCGTCCAGCCAAGCAGAAAGAGACGGCGCCAGAAGGAAGGCAACAGGCACGGCAAGACAGTGGACTAGGCACAGACCAGAGAGCCAGATAGCGGCGCGATCGAGACGGGTTTGGTCGGTGCTGGATTCCAAAAGCTTGTGCCAACGAAAAGGGCGTCAACGCTAGCTGCTCCGATGCAACCATGCAACCGCCCTGAGTTACTCTTGGGTTAGAGTGGGGGGATGATAAAGCAAGAAAACGACACGTTGGCGTTAACAGACCGACAACGCTGGGATCAGCGTTATCGCCAAGGGACGTACGCGGCTCGCTCATGGCCCAGCGCGTACCTCAAGCAGCTGCGAGATGATGGATTGCTTCAGCCGTCCGGGCGCGCCCTTGATGTCGCTTGCGGGCGAGGGCGCAACAGCCTGTACTTGTCTGCAGAAGGTTATGATGTCGATGCCGTCGACGTGTCTGCTATGGCCATCGCGCATGCGGCGAACACCGCGATATCTCAGCAAGTCCGGGTGAACTGGCAGTGTCGAGATGTTTTGGAGGCACAGCATCCGATACGCCAGAACACCTATGCACTGATTGTGATGTTTCGGTTCGTTGCGCCTGAACTGCTGCCCAGCTTGCTGCATGCTCTCGTTCCCGGGGGTATCTTGGTGTTGGAAGAGCATCTGCAGTGGTCTGGTCCGGAGCAAATTTCAGGACCGTCGAGCCAACGCTTTCGAGTGAGGCCAGACGAGCTGTCAGCCCAGTTGGCTGCGGCCGGGGTGGGATTTGATATATTGGACGAATTCGCGGGCCTCATTGCTGAACCCACAGACGATGGCGGGCAAGGCAACGCTGCTGTCTCTCGCATGTGCATTCGTCGCAGATCGACGTAACATTGCGTCAAAGATTCTGAACTTGCCTAACGTCAGGGCGTACTTTTTTGGAGAGAGCCATGCAGAATATTCCAGTCATTGATTTGCAGGCATTTAGAGAGGGCGGTTTGCCGGCTATCGATCAAGAAGCCTTGGTGGAAGCCTGCGAAGACCATGGTTTTTTTCTGTTAATCAACCACGGCTGCGATACGCAAATCTCTCAGGTGTTTGAGGCAGCGGCGGAATTTTTTGCCATGCCGAGGGAGCAAAAAACAGCGGTGTATCGCGACGCGGAAAACCCGCTTGGCTACTACGATCGCGAGTTGACCAAGCAACGTCGGGATCAAAAAGAAGTATTCGATTTCAAAGCCGGTGGGCATATTTCGCGAAACCCACTCAGACACACACGCTGGCCCGATCAGCCCGAGATCTTTCGTCCGGCATTAACCGACTTTTTTACGGCGTTTACAGACCTCTCAGAATCGACCATGCGCATGGTGCTTGCGGGTCTCGGCCTGCCAGAAAGTGCGGTGGAGGCTACGATGGATCAGGGATTCGGGCCGGCGCACACCAGTGCGGCTAGGTTGAACTTTTATCCGGCTAAGGATCCGGTGCCCGTCCAGGAGCGCGAGTCTGTTACGCCGTTGGGCGATATGGCACTCCATCACCACACCGATCCGGGTGCAATTACCCTACTGCTGCAAGATAACGCCGGTGGGCTGCAGGCCTTGTCCCGGACTGATGGATGGATCGATGTACCACCAGTAGACGGTTCGATCGTTGTGAATATTGGCGACATATTGCAGGTTTGGACTAACGACCGGTGTACCGCAGGTGTGCATCGAGTTGTGCCTGTGACCAATCCATCGGGCCGTTTCAGCGTTCCATTTTTTTATCAGCCCAAGGTGGATGCAGTAGTGGAGCCTTGGTTGGGCGTTGCAGAAGCGCCTCATTACCGCGCCTTTTCTTGGCAGGAGTACATCCGGGGTCGCGTGACCGACAACTATTCCGACATTGGCGAAGAAGACATCCAAATCGATCGATACAAAGTCGCCTAGGGTAAGCATTCGGCGTGCCCTACACTCATCTGCTCTTCGATCACGATGGGGTGCTGGTCAATACCGAACACCTGTATCTGCAGGCGATTCAGGAACAGTTGGCCACATTAGGGATTGTTCTGTCGGAAGCCGTTTACCTCAAAGGCATGGCCTATGGTGCAGATCCTTGGGCATTGGCCCGCGAGACCGGCTGCGATGAGGCCACCATTGACGATCTGCGCGATGCCAGAGACGCCGGATACCAGCAGCTATTGCGAAGCCAAGCCATCGACATTGCCGGGGCCGATCAAGTCATCGCAGAGCTGGCCCACCACTTCAAACTGGCCATTGTGACCACATCACGAGACGACGATTTCGATTTGATCCACGGTCTGAACGGTTATCCGGTAACCGAACGCACGCCTCGTATTGTCGAGCATATGGACTTTGTTCTTAAGAGATCTCACTATCAAAACAGTAAGCCAGACCCTGAACCTTACCGATTAGCTCTGAAGCGGTTTGGTATCGAGCCGGTGCAAGCGTTGGTGATCGAAGACTCAGAGCGCGGTCTGCGCTCGGCGGTGGCGGCTGGCATCGATTGCGCTGCGGTGAGTCATCCGTTTACCGCCAGTCAAAACTTTGACCAAGCGCGCTACCGGTTTTCAGATTTGAGTGCCCTAAAGCGGTTTCTGTTGAATCAGTAAATTTCGTAATCCGGCAGGGGTGCGACGTACACCAGAATCGCGACCACGGTGGCGGCAAGCGCCAAAAGCAGTAGGGCGCGCAGTCCGCGATGTTCGTTAACCGTTTCCTCTGCGCCATGAACCTGCAACGTTTTCTTACCGTGCAACATGGCTTGAATCAGACCTTCCTTTTTCCCCCAGGTATACCAGCTCACCGCAAGGACGTGCACCAGCGCAGTGATTTGAATGAGCGTGAAGAGGCGGTGGTGCCAGCCCGCCAGCCAGTCGGCAGTGCTGCTGCTGACAACAGTGTTGTAGGGGCCGGCGTAGAAGATATCGTCGCTGATGAATAAACCGATACCGGCCTGCAGGCCGATCAATACGACGATGGCCACACTGGCCCATCCGCCCAAGGGGTTGTGCCCGGCTGAAGGCTCGGCGTCTTTTGCTTTTCGCAGATAGGCTAAGACCTGTTTCGGAGACGCAAGAAAGGTTGCGTAGCGCGAGTGAAACGTGCCCAGCAGGGCCCAAGCCAGTCTAAACAGGACAAGGGCAAGGGCCGAGTAACCAAAGTAGAAGTGCGTAGTCGTCCAGTCAAATCCCGCCTCAGCGGTAATCCAACTGCCTGCAAGACAGACCACCAGCGCCCAATGCCACAGTCGCAGTGGCAAATCCCAAATCAGTTGGGGGCGCCGGTCGGATTGCATCGGGCCGATTATTTTTTCTGGCGGTAGCTGTCGTGGCAGCTTTTGCATGAGGAGCCCAAGGCACCAAAGGCCTTCATGGTCGCGCCGCGACCTTCCGCCGTGGCGGCAACTAGGGCATTAGCGCGTTCTGTTGTGGTCGCGGCCTTGGCGCTGAAGTCATCGTAGTCAGCCCAGATATCAGCCTTGGCTTCCGTGGCATAGTCGCTGCTGCTGGTGTCCTGAGCGAACAGATCGGTAATCATGGGTGCAAGCTCGGCGACTTTGCCTGCGTTCTTTTCAATCAGCGCAGCATCGTAGGGAATCTGTCCCTTTGCCATGCCGACAATGGGGCCGAAGTACTGGGCGACGACTTTAAGTAAGCCTTGGCGGGCTTCGATGGTTTTTTGCGTGCGCTCATCAGCCCAGCTGGCGCCGGCGACACTGAATAACAGGGCGAAAATCATAGTGCTACGAATCATGGGTCCACCTTTTTACTGTGTGTTATTGAGCGAACTGACCGCCAAGGTCTCATTCGCCCTGTTTGTTTGTTCGTGCAGAACGATACCGTGCTCTTGGGCCCCAGGCGAGGGCTAGATGACCGAAACCTCAACACTTGTCGCCTCTTGATCCAAGCCCACGCTTGCCTGAAAGTTGGGGCTTCAGTCCGATGAGACAGATCAGATGTCCGATTCCATCACGCTTCACGGTTCTTGCCATTGCGGAGCCATTGCTTTTGAGGCCCAAGCAAACCCTAGTCGAGTGGTCATATGTCACTGCACGGATTGCCAGAAAATGTCCGGTGGCCCATACCGCAGTATCGTTCAGGTTCAAGAATCCCTGTTCACATTGCTCAAAGGCGCACCCAAACCCTATTTCAAAGTGGGCGACAGCGGTAATCGGCGAGAACTCAGTTTTTGTGCAGATTGCGGTTCGCATGTCTATGCGACGTCGGTGGTTGATGATGTGCCCAAGGGCGAGCGCATGCTGGGTATTCGTACGGGTTTGCTGGCGGAAGTGGCCCAGTTGCCCCCCCAATCTCAGGTTTGGGCCCAGTCTAAGGTGCCGTGGGCCGAAAATATTTCCGAACTCCCCAGTTTGGACAAGCAGTCCTGATCCATGACCATTTTGTACAGTTTTAGACGCTGTCCCTATGCCATGCGCGCCCGCATGGCTCTCAGTAGTCAAGGCGTTAGGGTAGAACTGCGTGAGGTGTTGCTGCGCGATAAGCCGCCCAGCATGCTGGATTTATCACACAAAGGCACGGTGCCAGTTCTGCAAACCGACGAAGGGCAGGTAATCGACGAAAGTTTAGACATCATGTGCTGGGCGTTGGCGTCAGACGACTCTTGGTTCAGCCAAGCGAGCCAAACCGAGCAGATGCGGTTAGCTCAGGATTTTGATGCGACGTTCAAGCCGCATGTGGACGCCTACAAATATCATCGGCCCGGCTCCGCACACCCGCAGCATTACTATCGAGAGCAGGCCGCAAAGTGTCTGGACGACTTTGAGCTTAGGCTTGGAAGCTCGAATCATTTGCTGGGCGATGCACCGCAATTTCTGGACCTTGCCGTAATGCCCTTTGTGCGACAGTTTGCCTCAGTGGATCGCCAGTGGTTTGATGCTCAGCCCCGTCAGCGAGTTCGCCAATGGCTTGACCACTGGCTGGTGGATCCGCTGTTCACCGGCGTGATGGGGAAATTTTCGCAGTGGCAAGAAGGCAGCATGGGAGAGGCGTGGCCACCGCGGCTCGACACAAAGACAATCAGTTAACTTAAACGCTCGGGAGGTGTGATGCAGCAGTGGATTATCGGAATATTAGGGAGCATCGGTGCCATCGTGATGGCCAGCGCCGTCGCTTGGGCTGGCGCGGATCAAGGCGCCCTATACGACGGCGTATCTGTCTTCGTTTGGTGTGGTGTTTTCGCCTTTGGCGTGCAGTGGCTGATATTCATTCACGCGTGGTTTGCTCAGACCGAACATTTTTTCGATCTCACTGGCAGCCTGACCTACATGGTTTTGGTGCTGGCGGCCTGTTACCTCAGCGAAGCCTTTGATGTGCGCTCGCTAGTCATCGTGGGCTTGGTGCTGATTTGGGCGCTGCGGCTTGGACCGTTTCTGTTTTTCCGTATCCAGAAGGCTGGAGAAGATCGGCGCTTCCGCACTATCAAAGTGTCCTTCCGACTTTCTTCATGACTTGGACCCTGCCAGGTGCTTGGGTTTTCGTCACGGTCAGTGCCGGTTTGGGTGCCATCACGTCCGGCACCACTGTCGCACCAGAGCTGGCGTTTTATGTGGGGCTGGTCATGTGGCTTGCAGGATTCGCTATTGAGGTGATCGCCGACAGACAAAAAACGACATTTCGCGCAGATCCGGCTAACGCCGATGCCTTTATCACTACGGGCCTGTGGGCGTGGTCGCGGCATCCCAACTACTTCGGTGAGATTTTGCTTTGGGCGGGTATCGCCGTTATTGCCATTCCGGCGCTGCAGGGCAATCAGATCTATTTGTTGCTGTCGCTTATCTGGGTGGTAGTACTGCTTACCGCGATCAGCGGAGTGCGTATGCTGGAAGGTCGGGGCAATAAGCGTTGGGGTAACGATCCAGAATATCAGGCCTATATGAAACGTACACCGATGTTGATGCTGTGGCCGCCGGGCAGGGATCGCTAGGCGGCACGACAAACCGGCGTGCCCCGAGTAGCGGGCACAGCGGGGGTTTACAGGTTTTGACCGCCATCAATGGATACGGTCTGGCCGGTTACCCAGTAGGCGCGGGCTGACAGCAAAAAGGCGATAACTTCGCCGACTTCCTCCGGCTCGCCCATTCGTCTAAAGGGAATACTCGCTAACGCACCGTCGTACATGGCAGGCATATGCTGCTTCGCCTGATCCCATACGCCTCCGGGAAATTCAATAGAACCCGGCGCCACACAGTTCACTCGGATGTGGTCACCAGCCATATTTTTGGCGTGGGTTTGAGTCATTTGGATCACCGCTGCTTTCACCGCGCCGTAGGCCGCAGAACCAGCGGAGGCTCCGATACCGGAGATTGAGGACACATTGACGATAGCGCCCTTGCTGGCCTTCAGAGCGTCGGTTGCTGCCCAAGTGCAGCGCACAACGCCCATCACATCAATGTCCATGCTCCTTGCCCAGCTGTCTTCGTCATCGGTATTGCCAAAGCCACTGGGGTTGTTGACCAGACCATCGATACCGCCCAAGGCGGCTTCGGCGGCAGCAATGTAGATTTTGATTTGTTCGGCGTCGGCGATATCGCAAATGGCTCCGTGAATTTGGGTGCCGTGAGCGGCGAGTGCCGCCATGGCTGCGTCTAGACTGTCTTGAGTTCGGCCGCAGATGGAGATGTTGGCACCTTCTGCCGCACAAGCTGCTGCTGCCGCAAGGCCAATGCCCCGTGTACCACCGGTTACGATGATGTTTTTGTTCTTTAGACCGAGATCCATAGTGATTCCTTAACAGTGTAGAGGTAGAAACAGAGCGCTAGGACTTGATCGCCAGCGTCGCCATAGAGGTGGGCATATAATCATTTAATGGGGTCGCTTGGGTATCCCAATGATCTTCATAAAATCCCGCAAGCAATAAACCGGCATCCAGCTGGCCACCAATCTGCGACTCCAGACTGTGGGAAAACTCTAGGGCCTCCCCGCGCTGTTGACCCTTCGCAATCTGTCGTTTGGTCAGACTCTCTGTATCGGCATATGGCAGCGCAAAGCGCACTTCCATGGGGCCTCCACGATCTATCGCCTCGTGATCAAACAGGAAAAAGTCCGGGTTCATGAAGCCGCTGAGCAAGCGTCCCCCCGGCCGCAACACTCGTGCGCAGTGCCGCCAAACCGGCAGAATGGTTTCGGAAAACACGTTGGATACTGGGTGAAAGATCAGGTCAAAACTCTCATCATCGAACCTCGATAAATCCGCCATATCGCCCTGTTCGTAGCTGATGCTTAAGTTGTCGCGTTCGGCGACCAGCCGGTCTTTCGCAAGCTGTTGGGACGAATTGTCGAAGCTTGTTACCCGGGCTCCTGCGGCGGCAAAGATAGGGACCTGTTGGCCGCCGCCGGAGGCTAACCCCAGAACGTCCAAATCGCGGATGTCACCAAACCAATGCTCAGGAACGGGTTTGGTAGGGGTCAAAATGACCTGCCAGTCGCCTCGGCGTGCGGCGTCAATTTCCCCAGAGTTTACGGGCTGTACCCAAGGGCTTTGGGCGTCGGTGGACTGTTTGTACCACGCGATTTCGTTGTGTTTTACGATATCCATACTTGGTCCGTTTAGGCGGTGCCTGCCGGATTGGGCAAGCGCCGAATCTGTTGATAAAAAATGATTAAGGCTAAGGCGGTGAGCATTGCCGACACCCAGAAAGCGCTGCCGGGTAGGTAAATGGGCGCGCTGGCCGACGTAAAGTAGCTGAAGGTCTGAGTTAACAACAGCGGCCCAATGATCATCGCCACACTGCTGACGCTGGCCATGATGCCTTGCAGCTCGCCTTGGCTGTCCGCGGCCACCTGATTCGATAAAATGCTGTTAATCGACGGTCCGGCCAACCCGCCAAGAGAAGACACCCCGCACCAAAAATACAGGGCCCAAGCACTGCCTGCCGTTGCGACACCAACATAGGCCGCGATTGTGGCTGAAACACCGAAGTAAGCGCAGCGTACCGGGCCAAACTTTGGGATCACGATACGCAGCAAGCCGCCTTGCACCGCCACCGACATCACGCCGACAAAGGCCATGGATAACCCGACGTCGATGGGTGTCCATGCAAATTTCTCAATGGTGTAAAAGTTCCAGTTTGCGGGCCAAATGTGGTGGCCGATGTTGTTCAAGAACACAGCGAAAATCAGTCCAATCAGCAGCGGGTATTTGCGCAGTTGGCTAAGAGACCCCCAAGGACTGGCGCGTTTTAAATCAAAGGGCCTGCGGTTTTCAGGTGCCAAGGTTTCGCGGAAAAACAGCAGCCCATAAAGCGTATTCGCGAATGCCAAACCGGCCGCGATGAAAAACGGTGCGCGCAGATCCCATGCTCCGATGATACCGCCCAGGGCGGGGCCAACGATAAAGCCTAGGCCAAAGGCTACCCCCATCAGTCCAAAGTTTTGAGCCTTGTTTTCCGGGGTGCTCACGTCGGCAATCAGCGCGTTCGCAATGGCGTAGGTGGCACTGGTGATACCCGTCAATAGCCGCCCCAGAAAAAGCATCCACAGGGCCGTCGCAAAGCCCGATAAAAGATAGGCGGCACCGTAAACGAATAGGGACAGAACCAAGAGAGGCTTGCGTCCGTGGGCGTCGCTTAGATTGCCCAGCAACGGGGCAAATAAGAAATTTGTCACCGCGTAACTGAAAATCAAATAGCCGCTAATAGCTGATGCTTCGGATAACGAAATATTGCCAATCAGAACCAGGAACTCCGGCAGGATGGGAACGATGATGCCGAAGCCAACGGTATCCAAAAATACCGTGATGGTGACAAAGGTTAGGGCATGTTTTGTGTGCACGTGCGGGCTCCCCCGGGTTTAAACAACTTTGTGATGGTCCTCAACGGATGGCGGTGCCATCAGTCGCTTTTGCTGATCGGTTGCGCCGGGGTAATCGTTTAAATCGTATGGGACTTTAGCCCAACTTGAATGGGGCGGACTGTACTTATACAGCAGGGCCCGGCGTTCGTGCTCCCCTTGCCACACTGCGGTGCCGTGGATCAACGCTTCAGTAAAAATCAGCACATCGCCAGCGCGTAGTTCAGGTTGAATAACGTAGTCAGGTCGATGAGCCTGTTTAAGCACTTCGGTTGGCACCGATTGAATAAAATTTGTTTTATGGCTGCCGGGAATGCAAACAAAACCGCCGTCACCGGGCAATGCGTCGTTTAGCACCCATTTGGCCACCATAAGCCCGTTGCGTATCACGCCATCCTGATAGTGGTACCAGTGATCGCTCTCGTAGCGCATGGGTCCGCCGTGGATGTCCTGGCCTGATGCTCCGGGCTGCATGAAAATGCAGTAATCGTGATCGACCCGC
>JAACDS010000381.1 GCA_009936895.1 Pseudomonadota bacterium | reverse complement strand
GAGTGGCGGCAATTCAGATCAATCGAGAGGGAAAGAGTATGGGATTATTAAACGATAAGGTCGCCGTTATTACTGGCGGCATCAGTGGGTTGGGTCGTGCGAGCGCACTGCGTTACGCTGCCGAGGGAGCTCGGGTTGTTGTCGCCGATATCAACGCCGAGCGAGGCGCGAATGCGGCGGCAGAAATGTCCTCTGGCGGTGCCTCAATCGAATTCATACAGGTGGATGTTACCTCCAAGGAAAGCCAGCAGGCATTGTTTGACGATGTGGTTTCCCGCTACGGTCAAGTCGATACGGTGTTGGCAGCGGCAGGGGTTTCCTCCTCCGGTTACATCAGCGGAGAAGTCAGTGAAGTCGAAGCCGAGCCGGAAGAGCGGATGTTCCATAACCGAACCCTTGAGGACTGGGAAAAAGTCATGGCGGTGAACGTCACAGGAGTGATGCTGACCAATCAAATCGCGATTAAGCATATGCTTGCCAATGGCAACGCAGGTTCTATCGTGAATATCGCCTCCATCGCCGGTCGACGCCCCTTGCCGGGAGCATCAGATTACTGTGTGTCAAAGGCAGCGGTAATTATGCTTACCCAAACCGTCGCCACGGAATACAGCACCAGCAATATTCGTGTTAACGCCATCGGGCCCGGTTTTATCGAAACGCCGATGACCGCGAACATTCGGCAATCGCCAGAGTGGATGGAAACCGTCATGCAAATGACGCCTATGCAGCGCATGGGGCAGGCCAATGAAATCGCCAGCACCGCTTTGTTTTTGGCCAGCGATGAATCCAGTTATTTTACGGGCCAAACATTATTCCCCAATGGCGGGATGTTCACGGGCTAAGCAATTCAGCAGCGTCATTCATCGAAAGCGTCGATGTAGGCGCCCAGACTGGCGCTGCCCCCGGTGTGAACCAGAATCACGTCGGTCAGATGGTTGAAGTTGCCCAGATTGATTTGATCAATCAGGGCGGCCAGCGCCTTTCCCGAGTAGACCGGATCAAAAAGCAAGCCCTCCAGTTGCGCAGCCATACGAATCGCGTTGATGCACGCGCGGGTGGGCAGCCCGTAGCCGTCGCCGAAGTAAGCGTGATTGACGTCAACCTGAAAGGTCTTCCCAACCGCTGCGTCTGGCCATCGCTCGCTCATGGTTTGGGCCAGAGTCAGAATCCGATCTTTGAGGGTTTGGGGGTCGGGGTGAAACACATTGATGCCTAAAATTTGACCGGGCATACCCAACAGACTTTTGCCGAAGACTAAGCCGGCCTGAGTGCCGGCACTGGCAGAGGCATGTACGATTAGGTCTGTGCCGATATTCCGGTTTCTGCATTGGACCATCAGTTCTGCGAGGCAGCGGGTATAGCCCAAGGCACCGACCGCACTTGAACCGCCCGCAGGAATCTCATAGATCCGCTTGTCTTGGCCCGCCAGTTTGGTCAGCAGGGATTTTCTCCTCTCGGTCACATCATCCAGCGAACTGACGTGTATTTGAGCGCCGAGTAGACGATCCAGCAGCATGTTCCCCTGATGAGCATAGCTGTCGTGTGGCCAATCTACCCGCTCGCTCAGTAGTAGGTGGCAGGGTAGACCTAACTTGGCACAGGCTGCTGCGGTTTGCCGGGCGTGATTTGATTGCACGGCGCCATAGGTCACGATGCAATTGGCTTCTTGGGCCAGCGCATCCGCCATTAAGTACTCGAGTTTGCGCGTTTTATTGCCGCCTGTGGCGAGGCCAGTGCAGTCGTCCCGCTTAAGCCAAATACGCGGCCCGCCCAGTTCTTCGCTCAAGCGATCCAGGGGCTCTAGGGGGGTTGGACTTTGACCCAACTCAATTCGCGGCTGTTGATCGAACCATGTCTTATTGTTGGTTGAGCTCATGTTGTCTCCCTGCCACACCATCGATTCAAATCTACGAACGACTGTAGGTTTGAGAGCCGCGCTCGGTCAGGCATCGGCCGGCCTGATGGATGCCGGCGCGAACAATGCCGTTGATATTCTTTTCCCAGTGTCCGTCCACAGATTCGTCCATGGCCTTGAGCAGTGCGGGCACAAGTCCCGCAACAAAGGCGTCGCCGCAGCCCGTTGGATCCACTACCGGTGACACCGCAGGTGTGGGCAGTGTGCGCTGATTACCGTCTGTGAGCAGGGTTCTAACCGGCCGTGCTCCGTCGGTTTCTATGACGGT
>JAACDS010000380.1 GCA_009936895.1 Pseudomonadota bacterium | reverse complement strand
GGGGGCCGCGGTGAAAATCGCCAAGGAGCTTGGCCCCGGGCATACCATCGTCACCATTCTTTGCGATGACGGCGGCAAGTATCAGTCACGACTCTACAACCCCGCATTCTTAGCCGAACGGGATCTCGCCATCCCCTCCTTCGCCTAGGCTGATGACCCCAGCAGAAGATATGAGTCCGTGGCAGCAGCCTGAGGCTATCAAGGCCTGCCTGTCTGCCCGTCGTATCGCCGTGGTCGGTTTGTCCAGTAATCCTGCGAGACCCAGCTACGGTGTCGCCGCCTATCTGTTGGGGGCCGGTTTTGACGTGATACCAGTGAATCCACAGGAGGACGTCATACTCGGCTTGCCCTGCTACCCGGATCTGGCCTCGGTTCCCGGCACCATCGATCTCGTGGATGTCTTTCGCCAGTCCGACGCGGTTTTGGCCATCGCTGAGAGTGCCATTGCCGTTGGCGCTAAGGGACTGTGGCTTCAATTGGGCGTCTTCCACCCTACTGCCCTACGCTTGGCTGAGGATGCTGGCCTGAACTGCGTTGCCGATCTGTGCACGAAAATCGAACACGCTCGACTGAGCGTCTAAGCGATACCGACTAAGCTTTTCGCCGCGTCACAAAACGCCTCTACCGCCTCGCGCATATCATCCCGACGCTGTTGCCCTGCGCTCTCGCTGAAGCAAAAACTCAACCGCAGTTGGTTCATGCCGGCTCCTGGATCACGCTCGCGCGCGTCTTTGGGATAGAAGTCGTACATGGGAATCACGACAAGCCCGTGATCCATCACCATCTTCTCGATCATGGCGTCATCGGTGCGCACGGGCTCGGTGGTACTCGTATTCAGAAACGTGAAAACGGTGAAGAAGCCACCTTCGGGCATGGTCCAGCTAAAGTGCGCCTTGTGCATACCGAGTTCGCGCTCAAAAACGTCCAGCAAGATTTGTCGATTCTCCCGGTAAACCACCAGCGTTTCTTCCGCCAGTGGCCAGATACTCTGACGCTCTATAAAGGTTTCCGCGGCGTCTTGCCCCTGATTTTCGGACTTCTCATGCAGCAGCGCTTCAAAACCACGCAGTGCGCCAGGGCTGTGGAATAACAACTCACTACTGGATTCCACCAGAGCAAGCTCAGATAAGGCTACTTTTTTGCCTTCCGAAATTTCCAGCTCGGCTTCGCTGTAAAGAAAACCCACCCGCGGCCCAGGAAAACCGATTTTCGAGCCGGTAAACAGATGCACGGTTTGTTCTGGCGCCATGCTGAAGAATGGCTTAGCCCGATCCGCAGGCGCTGCGAAATTGATGTACAGATACGGGGCATCTTCGAGGATCAAGATACCTTCCTCTCCGGCTACCTCAAGAATGGCCTCGCGGCGCCGCTGGCTGAACGAAAATCCGCCCGGATTGTGTCCGTCTGGCACGGTGTAGTAGAACGGTACAAAGTAGCCTTGCTCGCGCGCTGCTCTGATCTGTGCGCGCATTACCTCGGGAAGCGCGCCCTCACCGTCCATCTCCACACTGAAGATCGTCGCGTGCTGGCACAGGGCAACCCGCGCAGTAAACCCAGCGTATGTTGGTGCATCGGTAATATAGGCTACCTTTTCGCCGGGATGCTCGAACATGGAACAAATCAGATTGATCCCGCCCGACGCGCCAACGGTTGGAATGAGTTTTTCCGGATTTAGCGTCAAACCCCAATCTTTGCCGTACACGTTGGCAAAGGTCTGTCTCGAAGATACTGGCCCTAACGTATCGGTATAGGAATAGGCCTCACGCAGATACTCAGGCAGCACCGAAGGATCATTCAGACCCTCGCGATCACGCAGAAACTCAAAATAGGCTTCCTGATGTTCTAAAAACCCGCGCGGATCCGTCACTTCCGGATGGGGATAACCCGCACCTAGGTGGTGAACTTTCAAGCCCCGTTGGGCTGCGATTTCTCGAAGACCCGGGAGCGATGCCGACATTTTGCGTGTAACCGAAACAGCCTGCTGCTGGACGTTAGGCGCGACTAGATTTGCCACTGACAACCTCGTAAACCAAATGCACTGATCGTGGTGCAGACTCCTGCCCCACTGCGACCCCCGACTTTAGGAGCTTTGGGCTGCGGTGTCGATGTTCTACTGCTCGACGTCCCTTCCCCGATGTTTATTCTTCCCGGCGTTACGCACCTTTTTACCGAAGGCTCGTTCTCGACTGTGGCGGGCTGCTAGGGATTCGCGGTTACGCATCTCTTCGGCCTTCAGGGCCTGATAGCTGAGCAATCGTTGTTCATCCAGCTCGCCGCTTTGCAATGCACGGACCACCGCACACCCAGGTTCCGCACTATGAGAGCAGTCATTGAAGCGGCACATGGATGTCAGCGCATCGACGTCGGCAAACAACTGATCCAAGCCGTCTTCGGCTTCCGCCAGCTGAAGTTCACGCATACCGGGACTGTCCAAAATCACCCCACCCTCTGGCAACCGGTGTAAGGATCGGTTGGTGGTGGTATGACGCCCCTTGCCGTCCTCTTCCCGAATGGCTGCGGTTACCTGAACTTCGCCACCCAACAGCGAATTGACCAAGGTCGATTTACCTACGCCCGAGGACCCCAGCAGGGCAATGGTTTGGCCCGCACCGCACCAAGGACTCAGCGTAGCCACGTCCTCGGCGTCTAGCGCATTAATCGACAAACGCGGTATGTCTGGAAATCGCTGGGCCAAGGATGCGGCGTATTCGGTTGCATCGGCCGACAAATCCACCTTCGTCAGCACTAAGACAGGCGCAATATTCGCCTCCATCACCACCGACAAATAGCGTTCCAAACGCTCTGGACTGAAATCTGCGTTGCAGGAGGTCACGATCAAGGCAGTATCGACGTTTGCCGCGATCAATTGCAGCGCCCCCTAGGGATTGACGCGTTTGATCACACTGCGCCGCACCAACATCTCCAGTAGCGTGCCAGATTGGGCATCAATAATGACCCAATCACCAATGGTGGGCCGTGTTTCCTCGTCTCCACGAAACCAGCGGCCGCTCATGGG
>JAACDS010000063.1 GCA_009936895.1 Pseudomonadota bacterium | reverse complement strand
CGGGTCGAGCTTGCGCGGAAACATGTAGCCGAACACATCGATGTTGTCACCGGACAAACCATATTGCTGCCAGCCATTGGTATTGAACACAAAGTCTCCTTCGCTATAGCCTGGCAACCGACTGGCAACAACCTGCGACACGGTGCGGCCGTGACAGACATCTCCGGGCGATTCGGCACCACTCCGCCGGCGCCCCCACTGATAGGGATCAAGCGACAGATAGACGGTGCGCGTCAGAATCTGATCTGCTGCGGGATCCGGAATCGTCTCTTGGCACCAACGGAAATCTTCCAATACAGGCCAGCCATGCGGGGGTTTTCGGGCCAAACGCCACTGTTCATTTTTCATCGCCAATCTCTCGTTGTTGGAACCTGTGAAAGGATTTGTCTCCTTGCAATCAATAGTATGCCCGCATCGGCTCTCTTTTCTTCAGACGGATTCCTTTGTATAAACTGGGGGGTGAAACATTAGGAGGGAAAACCGGGTGACTGAAACAGCGAATATCGTGGAACTCATGGGCGGACTGGACTTCGACCCGGCAGCACTCAAAGCGAAATATCTTGCAGAGCGCGACAAGCGACTGCGCGATGACGCCAACGAGCAATACGTAGAAGTCACCGCTGCATTCTCTCACTACGTCGACGACCCCTATGTGGACCCCGGCCACACCCGGGAACCACTGTTCGATACTGTGGAGATGGCCATTATTGGAGGCGGTTTCGGCGGGTTGTTGATGGCCGCGCGAATGAAAGAAGCAGGGTTCAACGACATTCGCATGATCGAAAAAGCCGGCGACTTTGGTGGCACCTGGTATTGGAACCGCTACCCTGGGGCCATGTGTGATGTAGAGTCATACTGTTATCTGCCACTGCTGGAAGAACTCAACTACATACCAGAGCATAAGTATTCCTTCGCGCCGGAAATTCTCGAGCACAGCAAACGCATTGCCCGACATTAGGATCTGTACGACAACGCCTGCCTACAAACCAGTATCACCAACCTGACTTGGGATGAGGACACCGAACACTGGATCATCGAAACAGACCGTGGCGATAAAATGCGGGCGCGCTATGTGGCCATGGCCAATGGCCCGTTGAGCCGACCCAAGTTACCCGGTATCGCCGGCATCAATGATTTTGCGGGGCACACCTTCCATACCAGCCGCTGGGACTACGCGTATACCGGCGGCAACTCCTACGGCAATCTGAGCAACCTCAAAGATAAGCGTGTTGGCATTATCGGCACGGGCGCCACCGGCGTGCAGTGTATTCCGCATCTGGGAGAGTGGGCCAAGGAACTGTACGTGTTTCAGCGCACGCCTTCCTCCATAGACGTGCGCAACAACCGCAAAACCGATCCCGAGTGGGCCGCCAATCTGAAACCGGGTTGGCAGAAAGAACGCATGGACAATTTCAATATTCAGGTCAGCGGCGGCGACCAAGAGGTGGATTTAATCAACGATGGCTGGACCGATATCTTCCGTAATTTGACCGGTATCGCTGCTAAGTTGGCTAGCCGTAAGCTGGGGCGGCGACTGACCGGCGCTGAGCGCGCCGAACTGATGGAGTTATCCGATTACAAGAAGATGAACTTCATCCGCGCCCGAGCAGAAGAAGTCGTCAAAGACCCCGGCGTGGCCGAAAGTCTGAAACCTTGGTACCGACAATTCTGTAAGCGTCCGTGTTTCCACGATGAGTATTTGGACACATACAATCGCGACAACGTCACGCTCGTGGATACCCACGGTAAGGGTGTGGACGCTCTCACCCCGACCGGTGTTCAGGTTGGCGATCAACACTACGACGTAGATTGCCTGATTTTCGCGACAGGCTTCGAGGTGGGCACCACGTTTACTCGCAGAGCGGGTTACGACATCGTGGGCCGCAACAACCAAACCTTGAGCGATCATTGGCGCGACGGCTTGCGCACTTTCCACGGCCTGACCAGCCATGGTTTCCCGAATTGTTTCTTCTTGGGGTTCACTCAAACCGCTGTCACCGTCAACGTGCCACACGCGCTCAATGAACAAGCCACGCATCTTGCTTACGTACTCAGCGAAGCGAGAACTCGCGGCACGCCTACTGTCGAGGCATCGGCGGCGGCAGAAGAGGACTATGTTGGAGTCATTCGCCAATCAGCCAATACCGGTGCGCGCTTCTATCGGGAATGCACCCCGGGTTACTACAACAGCGAAGGCAAGACCGACAATACCAGCGGGTTTTTCTCGGATATGTTTGGGGCCGGCCCGATCAAGTTTTTCCGCATGCTGGACGACTGGCGTCAGGACGGTAAGCTAGAAGGGCTAGACCTTCGTTAAGCTAACGCTAGATGGCCACACCGTCGGAGCGTTTCAGGTTCCAGTCTAAGGGCTCCCCTGAAACCACCTCCACCGATCGCTCAAACATCAGCGCTCGTTCCATGGAATACGATCCACTGACATCGGGCGGATAAATACCGCTCACCATATGCAAGATCAGCCGATGCGGGCCGGGTACCGGCCCCAGGGACCGATCGAGACGAAAGCGCCCGCCGCCTGCGGCATTGAGACGCGCACGCGCCAACGGCGAATCAGGGCGCTGGGGAACCAGGGTTAACCAACCCAAGCCCATGGGCTCACCGTCCACAAGCACCTGACCCTGCAAAGCACAGCGTTTTCCCTGCCGGGATTGATCCCAAAAAAATCCGTGTCGACGCAACCAAGCGATCAACAAATCTCCCCAAGTGCTTGCGGAACTGTTAGAAGCCTCGGCGCCCCGATTCAATCCCAAACCATGCTCTCCAAAGTTAAAGATATGCAGTTCAGCAGGCGCACCCACACGCAGCAGAGCATCGTAAAGCAGCGTCGCTTGGTTGGCCGACACGATGGAATCTTCATGACTGTGCACAACGAATGTCGCCGGAGATCCAGCAGTCACTAGGGTATCCATGGGTAGATACTCGTCAGCCTTACGACCACGCCTTGCCCCGTTGGTCACCGCGTAGACGGGCACCAAGAAGTTGGGGCGGCAATCTAAAGCATCGATCACATCCAACGTCGCCGATTTTGCTGACTCGTTAGCATTCGGCTCACCCGTCAGGGCGGTTGCCAGGGCCAAATGGCCACCGGCAGAAAATCCCAGCATACCCAATCGCATACAATCCAAACCCCACTCGGACGCATGGTGGCGAACCATTCGCACAGCCCGCTGGCCATCCTGACGGGAAATTGAGGAGTGGTATTGCGGCCCCAAGCGATAGCGCAGTACGAAGGCGTGCACGCCAAACTCATTGAGCCACTGGGCAACCTGTAACCCCTCATGGTCGCTGG
>JAACDS010000379.1 GCA_009936895.1 Pseudomonadota bacterium | reverse complement strand
GCCCAAGGCCGCTGCGCCGGCAAACAGCAGACCGCCAATCACAGCGATGCGGTGGTAGATCACCCAGTATCGCCGCAGAAAGGCTCCTGCTTGGGTTTCGGACAACGACCCAACGGCGATCGGAGCGACGACAGCGGTACCAAAGAGCAAGGCACCGAGATAGGACGCGAGTAGACAGATGTAGGTCGCCATTAAGTAGGCTTCGCTGAGGTGGTACATAGACATCTCCGGCAAATGAAGCGCAGCATATCGGCTCTTTAACGCGAGAGGCGGCGAAGAATCCGGTAAAGCCTCGACTAGACTTGGAAAAGCCTCGGATGGGCAGGGATTGGCGCAGGAAGCGCCAATTCGTAGCGCAACCTTATCAGTGCTGGTCTTGTGCTCGCTTTAGATCGGCATAGACCGTGTGGCTGCCGTTTTCTTGCAAAAGCAGCACCTGATAGGGCATGAATCGATCACCCATTTCCATACCGGGACTGCCTACGGGCATGCCGGGGACTGCCAGACCGATGGATCCTTGCGGTGGAGCCGAAAGGTACTGGGTGACGTATTTCGCCGGCACATGCCCTTCAAAGCGGTAGCCCTCTGCAGAAATGGCGGTATGACAGGATTGATAACGCAGGCCAATACCTTGCGCCAACTTAAAGTCGGTGAGGCCTTCCGGGTGATGTGCGTCCACGGTATAACCGCTTTCCTCAGCATGGTCGATCCAATGGGCACAGCAGCCGCAGGTGGGAGATTTATAGACGTCTAGGTGCGTGTTTGGCGAGTTGGTCATGTCGGTCGGTGTGGATGTATCGGCGTGAGCGCCCAAGCCGGCAAACAATCCACCGATTAACAGAGCTATGATTTGCAGATAGGAAGTCTGAGATCGCATGATAGAACCTTGGCAACGTGGGTGATAAAGCGCTGGAAGCGTCCCGCAAAACCGGGCGAAACGCAACATGCAGCGATGAACCGCTGGAACCGCAAAACCCCAGCAGCTTATCTGACTGGGGCTTAGCGTGAGGACAGTTCGCTACTGGTCTATCACCAGGATCACCTGATTCATCATCTGTTCCCCACGGTGCCGTTGTATAAAATGCACGATGTTTGCTACCTGACGTACGATGGATTGAGCGCCGGGAACGTCAGTGACCTGTCCGGGTTTGGACTTACTCCAGCAAACATCGGTTTGCGTCAAGCGCATTCGAATCTGAACTGATAACGTTTTGCGTTAGGCGCCGTTATGATCGAGGTGGAAGACTAAATGATGGTTATTGATGTTTTGTTGGTTCTTTCAACCCTGACCTGTGCGCTAGTGACGGGATTTATTCTGACGTTTGCAATCGTTGTAATGCCCGGTCTGGCCAACCTCAACGATCGGGATTTTATAACGGCTTTTCAGGCGTCGGATGGCGTTATCCAGCGCGGTCAGCCAGTTTTTAACCTCATTTGGATAGGGTCTATCATTTCCATCGTATGTCTAATGATAGCCGTAACAGTCGGGACCGATCAGTCGGATGGTTGGTTAACAGCCCTTGTTGGCGCCATGTATTTGCTGGGTGTGCAGGGAGTGACCATAGCAATTCATCTGCCTTTAAATCGGCATATCCAAAATCTATATATTGCAGATTTGGATGCCCAGGCGTTGCGAGAGGAACGCGTACGTTTCGAAGAAAAATGGAACGCCTACAATACGTTACGAACAGGGATTGCCGTATTTGTAACGGTTATGCTGCTAACGATTACAGCGTCACAATAAACCAAAACATCCACGCTCTTTCAAAGCACCGGTGTATACATGCGCCCGGCGGGCACCATCATCCCAAGGCACTTCGCGTGAAATAGAGGGTTGGTGGAGAAAACGGGCCGATGACGAATCTGAAACGTTTTTCTTCGACCGTCTCAGGTTTTTGGCGTGCAAAACACGATCTTTACCTGGGTTTTGACCCGATCCTGCAGCTTTTGTCGAGGCCTGACCAGAGTCTGAAAGACAGACAAAGCGCCTGTCCTGTGACCGCGGCCAGCGCTTCTAGGCCTCGTTTTGATTGTTGACGCAGACCTCTGAATTCGCGTACTTTTTTTGACGAGGAAATTGGCGCGAGGGATACATGTCAGAATCAACGAACGATGCGGATACATCGAGAAATCTCATATTACTGGTTGTAGGGCTCATACTGACAACTATTGGTGTTGCCGCAATTGCTGCGATGATCGCTTATTGAACATTTCGGCGGCGATCTGTGGGTGTGGCGCGCTCCCTTGTTGGTGCCAGCGATAGGTGAGGATGGTGCTAAAACACCTGCTCAGATAAGAAAACCCCCACGGATCAACCGCTTGGATCGGCGCCGTTTGGCAACGCTGATTGGAATCGCTCAATGGTTCGTCCAGCCTTGCCCCGGGCGTTTTTCAAAGGTCTCCCCGAGCAAGTGAACGAAGTCTGGGGGGTGACTGTTGTTCTGCCAAACGTTTTCAGGCGCGCAGACTGCTGCTGCGGGTTGGTTAGCTCGCGTGTCGCTGCAAAATCGGGTCGATGGTCGATGTGCTAAGGACACGACCGTTGCTGGCTAAAGTCTCGGCCAAAGAGCCGTCCTCGGTATATAAACTGAACATCACAAGTGCGCCTTCGGGGCCGCCTCTTTCCATGTGCACGTCGCCAGGTGCTTTGCTGGCAAAATCGCCGACTGGTCTGATCTTGACGCTCAGTTCTTCTCCCGTTTCTGGATCTACATCAATGACATGCAGCTCACCTTTTAGCACCAGGGACGTGGTATTGGCGGTATGTCGGTGAAAGTGACAGTAGCTGTTGGGTTCCCACCAATACAACAGGTCTATGTGGCCATCGGGTCGTACAGATAACAGGGCTGAATAAAAATCAATGGGATAGTCGAACCGGTCACTACCAGTGAAGTGCTTCCATCTAAGGTCATCATTCTGAAAAACATTCATAAGGGTCTCTACCGTTGCGGTTTAGAACGAATTGTCTAGGCTAAATCCTGCGTCAGAGGGCGTGGGCTTTCAAGTTACATTCTCATCGAATGCGGCCGCAACACAATCGTTGTCGGCTGTGTTCTCGACCTCTAGTCCACCTCTTTATGACTCAAGTGATAACAGTTGAGCATAAAGACACTGTCTGCCCGATAGGGACCAAAGACTAGTGGATTTCTACGCCGGGAAAACTACACAAACTTAAGAGCCTCTCTGACTATCATAGCGACTAGGAACGCGCTGGACGTTGCAAAGCAGGCAACCCTCAGAGTTACGTTGTTCACTGTCACTTGAGTGATCGTGTGAAGCACTCTGAGGCCAACGTAAGCCCAAGCTAACCAGACGTGAAGCGCATCGGTCTG
>JAACDS010000062.1 GCA_009936895.1 Pseudomonadota bacterium | reverse complement strand
TTTGCTGCTTCCGGCAACTGACCCATGCCCGGCAGCTTGTCCAACATGCCGGTGACACCGCCCATGTTGTCCATTTGCTCCAGCTGATCGCGAAAATCTTCCAAATCGAACTTACGCCCGCTCTGCATTTTTTGCGCAAGACGTTGGGCTTTGTCTTTATCGACCTTGCGTTCGGCTTCTTCAATCAGCGACAGGACGTCGCCCATGCCCAAAATGCGGGACGCAAGACGATCTGGGTAAAACGGCTCCAGCCCGTCGGTCTTTTCACCCACACCCATAAACTTGATCGGTTTGCCGGTAATGGCACGCACACTCAGC
The DNA here is from genome assembly GCA_009936895.1 of Pseudomonadota bacterium. Classification (GTDB taxonomy): domain Bacteria; phylum Pseudomonadota; class Gammaproteobacteria; order Pseudomonadales; family Azotimanducaceae; genus UBA4421. The sequence continues at coordinate 9,560 of JAACDS010000062.1, read as the reverse complement.
GCCGCACCACCGCGAGCATCACCATCGGTCTTTGCCAGCACAATACCGGTTAACGGCAAGGCGTCGTTAAATGCCTTAGCCGTATTTGCCGCGTCTTGGCCTGTCATGGCGTCGACAACAAACAGTGTCTCAATCGGTTTCATCGCCTGATGAAGTGCCTGAATCTCTGCCATCATCTCGGCATCGACCGCCAAACGACCTGCGGTATCCAGAATCAGCACATCGGCCAGCTGTTTGTTGGCTTCTTTTAATGCCCGCTGGGCAATGTCTACTGGTTTTTCGTCTGCACTGGACGGGATGAACGCTGCCTGCACTTCGCCGGCCAGCGTTTCCAGCTGAGCGATCGCCGCCGGGCGGTAGACGTCGGCGCTGACCACGGCCACTTTCTTCTTCTCTCGCTCTTTCAGCAAGCGCGCCAGCTTGGCCACGGTAGTTGTTTTACCCGCACCCTGCAGACCAGCCATTAAAATCACTGCCGGGGGCTTGGTCGCCAAATTCAACGCATCGTTGGCGTCGCCCATGATGTGCACTAACTCGCCATGCACAATCTTTATGAAGGCCTCACCGGGATTCAGCGCGGAGGTTACGGCCTGTCCGATGGCCTTTGTACGCACCTGCTCGATAAAATCTTTCACTACGGGCAGCGCAACGTCGGCTTCCAGCAGAGCCATACGCACATCACGCAGTGCATCAGCGATATTTTCGTCTGTTAGCCGGGCTTTGCCGGTAATCTGTTTCAGGCTTTGGGACAGCCGATCCGATAGGCTCTCGAACATAAATCTACAGCGCTTGATTTGACGGCGCAGAGTATAGCGCGACGAGAGCCACAGCGTTAACTCTGCGGACTAACTCGCCGCATAAAGCCGTTCGAGGGTGACTGACGAACCGTCGTCCATCACCTGACGGCAATGTTTTCTACCCAGGGATCTCGGCTCAGCAACACCGCAGGAGTGGGCGATGGTTTCCACCTCCTTCATCAACGTTTGGGCCTAGCGCGCCACGCGTTCGGCCTTATCCGTCACGACCAGCCCGCGCTGCAGCTTGGGATCGTGGGTCGTAATGCCCGTCGGACAGGTGTTTTGATTGCACTGCAGGGCCTGAATGCAGCCCAGGGCCAACATGAATCCGCGGGCGGACACAGCAATATCCGCTCCGGCACAAAGCGCCCATGCCACCTGCCCCGGATTGGTCAGTTTGCCGCTGGCGATAATCTTGATGCGATCTCGCAAACCGTGGCGGGTCAGTATGTCGGACACCGCGGGCAAGCTTTCTTTCAGGGGCAAGCCCATGTAGTCAATCAAACTTGCCGGCGCAGCGCCGGTGCCGCCGTCAGCGCTGTCGATGGTGATGAAATCCGGCGCGGAAGCTTTGCCCCGCTGGCCAATCAGCTCACACAGTTCATTCAACCACTGATAGTCGCCTATCACTGCCTTGAATCCGACCGGCTTGCCAGTGAGGTCTCGCACCTGGGCTAGAGCATCGAGCAGGCTCTCGCCGCTGTCGATGGCAGGATTACGATTGGGACTGATCGAGTCCGCCCCTTCAGGGATCGCGCGGATGCGCGCAATCTCGCCGGACACTTTAGCGCCAGGCAAAATCCCTCCCTTACCCGGCTTCGCCCCTTGACTGAGCTTGATTTCAAACATGCGCACCTGCTCGTGGGCGGCCACTGCCTTCAGCTTGACCGCATCAAGCTGACCGAGACTGTCCCGCACGCCGTAATTCGCCGTACCGATCTGAAACACGATATCGGCTCCGCCGTCTAGATGCGCCTGAGACAGGCCACCCTCACCCGTATTCAGCCAGACTCCGGCCTTCGCCGCTCCGCGCGACAATGCCTGAACCGCAGGCTTTGAAATCGCGCCGTAGCTCATACCAGACACATTAAAAAATGCAGCGGTGGCGAAGGGGTTTGCGCTTGCTGGACCGATGACCAAGGGTCTGGGGGGCTGCGTATCTTGCTCTAACATCGGGTAAGCACAATTCACAAAAATGACCGTACCCGGTCGTTTGAGATCTCGGGTTGAGCCAAAGGCCACAGTAGTGTCTGCTCCCTTTGCCGCTCGGTACACCCAGGAGCGCTCAGCGCGATTGAACGGCAGCTCCTCGCGATCCATGGCAAAGAAGTACTGTCGAAAGAACTCGCCTAACTTCTCGAAGAGATAGCGAAAACGAGCCAAGACAGGAAAGTTTCGACGCAGCGAATGCCGGGTCTGAGTGCGATCAACCACATAAAACGCGATAACCGTTAAGAAGCCCAAACCCAATAGCAGAAGAAACAACTCGGTCAACAAAAATACAATGTCTAAAACAAGATCCATCACCGGCTCCCATCGCTCGTTGCTGTCATTTAAAACGCATCTCTTGGGCCTGTCCCAACATTGGCCACTGCGCTTCACCGTGCGACGACAATATGCCACACTCGTGCTCTATTGATTCTCACAGGCACCTATCATTGACATCCCGACTTCGGCGAGAGCTACGACGCTCGTGCTCCCAAGTGGTTATGCAGGTCCCATGAACAACATCATACTCAATACCCTCGGCACAACGGCCACCCTTGTTCTGGCAGTCATCTTCTATGCGTCGGCTTTTTTTCTCCTCTGGCGCAGCCTAACCTTGCGCCTGCAGCAGATTACTGAGATCAATTTTGCGCCACACAACGCGCTCACCACACGATACGCCCTGAGCGCTACCGCCATCGGGCTGCTTCTTCAGGTTGCTGTGACCAGCGAGAAATTGATTCAGAGTGAACCCACGACCACTCTGTCATTGAGTCTATTTGGCGTAAGCAATCTGGTGAGCTGCGTGATGGTAGCCGTCATCGCCCTCAGTGCCCTGCGGGTACGGGCTGAGAACCTGCTGCTGCTGTGTCTGCCTCTGGCCGCAGCAAACCTTCTGGCACTGACACTGCTGCCCGAAGGCCGTACCCAACCGATTTCGTTGGATAGCTCTCAAATCAGTCACATTTTATTGTCCATCAGCGCCTATGCAACGCTCATGACCGCTGCGCTGCAATCGATCCTGATCGGCGTGCAGGAACGTCGGCTGCGCACTCCGCAAACTGGGCTGCTGGGATTGCTCCCGCCGATGGAGAGCATGGAAAAATTGTTCATCTTCGTGCTTTGGCTAGGTCTGGGCTTACTCACTCTCTCCATCGCTACGGGCATGTTGTTTTTACAGAACATGTTCGATCAACGCTTGGTGCACCACACGGTGCTCACGACTCTGTCCTGGCTGGTGTATGCCGGATTTCTCGCGGGACATCACTTCTTTGGCTGGCGCGGAGTCACCGGCGTTCGATGGAATCTGGCGGCATTCACCCTGTTGCTACTGGGTTATCTGGGCAGCAAATTCGTTATCGAATATTTGCTTTAAAGCGCAACTCATCCTGCGAAGTTAAATGGACATAAACGCGTTCCCGACCAGCTACTTGCTTATGAGCATTGGCGTTATGATTTTGCTGTCTGCGTACTTTTCCGGTACCGAAACAGCAATGATGGCGCTGAACCGCTATCGCCTTCGCCACTTGGTCAGGCGCGGGAATCGCGGCGCGAAAAAAGCTGACTCCATGCTCCAACGGCAGGACCGTTTGCTTGGCGTGATCCTTGTCGGCAACAACTTGGTGAACTTTTCTGCAGCCACCGTCGCTACCGTGATTGGCTTTCAGCTGATGGGCGACACCGGAGTTTTGCTCGCCCCTTGGATACTCACCATCGTTTTTTTGATTTTTGCGGAAGTTGCCCCCAAAACTTTGGCCGCAGAACGGCCTGAGAGCTGGGCATTCAAAGCTGTATTTATCCTCAAACCCCTGCAAAAAGTGCTGATGCCTGCCGTGGTCTTGGTCAATGTCGTCAGTAACGCCTTGGTTCGTCCGTTCTTACCTTCCTCGGACGACGACGTTGATCAGCTGACGACAGACGAACTGAAAACTGTCGTGGTCGAAGGCGCAACATCTGTGGGTGAGCGCCAGCGTATGCTGACGCGAATTCTGGATCTGGAATCTGTCACGGTGGACGACATCATGGTTCCCCGGGCGGAAATCGCCGCCATCAACATCGACGATGAATTGAACACGATTATGGCGACGGTCGCCGCGAGCCAACACACCCTGCTGCCGGTTTACAAGGATAGCTTTGACAATGTACTGGGCATTTTGCACCTGCGCCGGGTCGCCCGTCTGATCTTCAACGAAGATTTCACCAAGGCTGACTTACTGCAGCTCACCCGAGAGCCTTACTATGTGCCCGAGGCCACACCGCTTCATACCCAACTGTTTAACTTCCAAAAAGAACGACAGCGTCTGGCGCTGGTTGTCGATGAGTATGGAGATATTCAAGGTATTGTTACCCTTGAAGACATACTGGAGGAAATTGTTGGGGAATTCACCAGCGATTACGCCGCCAACATGCCTGAGATTTCGCCCCAGCAAGACGGCAGTTTCGTCATCGACGGCATGGCGGTGTTGCGAGATATCAACCGTGCTTTGAAGTGGGACCTGCCGATCAATGGGCCCAAAACCCTCAGCGGCTTTGTACTTGAGCATCTAGAGACCATTCCAGAAACCAATGTATGTCTGCGGGTGGGTGATTACCAAATCGAAACGCGCCAAATCAAAGACAACATCGTCAAGAGCCTCATTATTCGTCGGCGATTAACCCTTCAGCCTGAAGCTGAAGAGGCTGCTGCCGAAGACTGACGCCTTTCACAATGCATCCGCCAACACGGGTTGATCAGCACGCAGCCTTCTAAAGCCGTCGGCGTTCTAGACGGCCGCCCAGCGACGGTTCATTGCCGAGATAATGGCATTGAGAGCCGTCGTTGTCGTGTTGCGACTCAGGCCTAGACCGTAGCAGCGCTGGCCCTCTTCTTTGTCTTCAATCGCCACGATGCACACCGCTTGGGCGTCGCTACCGCTGCCGATACCGACCTCCTGATAACTCAGAATCGTCACGGGTTCGTTAAGGGTCTCGCCCAAGGCGGTAACAAAGGCCTCAATGGGTCCAGAGCCTTCGCCATCGATGGTTAGCACATTTTCAGAGACCGCGACACGCGCCACACAGCGCTGATCCTGCTCACGCCCGGGCAGCAGGTCGTAATCCACCAGTCGATAGGGTTCAGGGTCGACAACATAGGTGTCCAGCAAACACTGATATATCTCGTCAATCTTCACTTCCCGATCGAGGGTTTCCGTGAGCTTTTGAACCTGACCACTGAACTCCACCAACAAATCCCGCGGCAGCGCCAGGCCGTAGTGCTCTTCGAGCATGAAGCCTACGCCGCCTTTGCCGGATTGACTGTTCACGCGGATGGTTTCTTTGTACGAGCTGCCAACGTCGGCGGGATCAATCGGTAGGTAGGGAACTTCCCAGCTGCTTCGATCCACTTGGGACATCCCCTTTTTGATGGCATCTTGGTGTGATCCGGAGAACGCGGTAAACACGAGTTCGCCGGCGTAGGGATGACGCTCAGGCACCGCCAGTTTATTTACCGATTCGGCGACCTCACGAATCTTCGGCATTTGCTGGAAATCCAAGGTGGGGTCCACACCCTGACTGAACATATTCATGGCCATGGTGATGATGTCGCAATTGCCCGTGCGCTCACCGTTACCGAACAAAGTGCCTTCAACGCGCTGTGCTCCGGCCATCAAGCCCAACTCAGTCGCCGCCACGCCAGTACCCCGGTCGTTGTGGGTGTGCAGACTGATCACCGCGCTGTCGCGGCGCGGGAAGTTACGGCAGAACCATTCGATTTGATCCGCGTAGATGTTTGGTGTCGACATCTCTACCGTACTCGGCAGATTGATGATCATGGGCGCTTCAGGCGTAGCCCCCCATGTGTCGGCAACAGCGGTGCAAATCTCCGAGGCAAAATCCAGTTCTGTACCGGTAAAGCTTTCAGGGGAATATTCGAAGGTCACATTGGATGTAAAATCTTTCAGTCCTTCGCGCACCAAGGCGGTTCCTTCAACGGCCAGATCGATAATGCCCTGGCGTGACATGCCAAAGACCACTCGGCGCTGCAATTCCGATGTGGAGTTGTACAGGTGAAAGATCACGTTGGGCGCGCCTTCTAACGCTTCGACAGAACGCTCGATCAGCTCTTTACGGGCCTGACAGAGAATCTGTATGTGCACATCGTCCGGAATACGGTCTTCATCAATGATGCGACGTATGAAATCAAAGTCTGGCTGTGAGGCCGCTGGAAAGCCCACTTCAATCTCGGCGAAGCCTATCTCGAGTAGTAAGTCCCACAAGCGCATTTTTTCATCAACACTCATGGGGTCGATGAGCGCCTGATTGCCGTCCCGCAGATCAACACTGCACCAGCGTGGTGACTGGGTTAGTGCCTTGCTCGGCCACTGACGATCCGGCAGATCGATGGCGCGAAAGGGCGTGTATTTTTCAAATGGCATTGCGCCGGTGGCGCGACCGCTGATTGGTTGACTGCTCATAAACTTCACTCTGTATTTGCCAGTAAGACCCGGCTATTTCGCATTACGCAGTTGCAAAGGGTCTATAGTAACGAACATCCCACTGCGTGTGGGACTTCTTGATCATCTGGGTGGGCTTGGCCCTAGGGTATCAGTGTGTTAGCCGGGAGCCCGGCAGCAGAGCGAGAAGCACCAGAGAAAACGCGGCCAGCACTGTTTCCCGAGCGAGCTCGGTAAGCGACTGAACGTTCCTGTGATTTGCGTTTTCCATCGTGAGACTATAATCCGTGCCGCGCCGTTTGCAAACCCCGCAGCGTGCTAGCCTAGGACCACGTTAATCGCGTTGGCTGCTGCCGACGCTTTCGATCGGGCCGCCTCTACGCTTTGTGCCAATGCCAGCGCGACCCCTACCCGCCGCTCTCCGGCCACCTCGGGCTTACCAAACAATCGCACTTGGATGTCTGGCGTCGCCAGTGCCTGATCCAAACCACCGAACGATAGCGATGTGGAGTGTCCCTTGGCCAGAATCACCGCTGAGGCAGCAGGCCCCAGCTGGCGAAGACTGGGAATCGGCAAACCCAAAATGGCACGGGCATGCAGCGCGAATTCGCTCAGGTCTTGGCTGATCATGGTGACCATCCCCGTGTCGTGGGGCCGAGGGCTCACTTCGGAAAAATAGACGTCGTCGCCCTTAATGAAAAACTCCACACCAAACAGACCCCAGCCACCCAGCGCAGCCGTTACCTTGGCAGCGATTGCTTGGCTTTCTGCCAAGGCGGTGGCAGACATCGCTTGGGGCTGCCAGGACTCTTGGTAGTCCCCGCCTTCCTGACGATGGCCTATTGGTTCGCAAAAGGTCGTGCCGTCGCGATGTTGAACCGTTAACAGGGTGATTTCGTAATCGAAATCGACAAAACCCTCGACGATCACGGAACCACTGGCTCCGCGTGCACCGTCAGCCGCGTACTGCCACGAAACGTCAATATCGTCCGCGGTACGGACTGTCGACTGACCCTTGCCCGAACTCGACATCACGGGTTTGACGATACAAGGCATGCCAATGGCTTCAATCGCCTGTCTGTAGTCGGCTTCGTTGTTGGCGAACCGGTAAGCAGAGGTGCGGACGCCGAGCTCTTCAGCAGCCAAGCGCCGAATACCCTCTCGATCCATCGTCAGACGTGCCGCTCCGGCAGTAGGAATGACACGCAGTCCGCTGCGCTCCATTTCCACCAGCGTTGGGGTGGCGATGGCCTCAATCTCAGGCACCACCAGATCCGGTGCTTCCTGCTCAATGACCTGCTTCAAGGCACTGCCGTCGAGCATATCGATCACATAACTGCGATGCGCTACCTGCATGGCTGGCGCATTGGCATAGCGGTCGACTGCAATCACCTCAACGCCCAAACGCTGAAGTTCGATAACCACTTCCTTGCCCAGCTCTCCGCTACCCAACATCATGACCTTCGTCGCGCCTGCTGTGAGCGCAGTACCCAGTATCGTCGAAGCATTTTCGCTCATTCGTCTCTCCCCAATTGAAAACGGTGAGCGGGTCTTGTTCTAAACCGGCAGTGCCGCAGGCTGTGCAATCGCGCCGTCTCGAAAGCGCTTGGCATTTTGCACATAGTGAGCGGCACCCACACGAATGCCTTGAGCCTGCTCATCGGTCAGGGTTTTGACCACCTTGCCCGGCGAGCCCATCACCATAGAATTATCGGGAATTTCCTTACCCTCGGTAATCAGCGCATTCGCGCCAATGATGCAATTTTTACCGATCTTTGCGCCGTTCAGCACAACGGCGTTGATGCCGATCAACGATCCTTCGCCAATATCGCAGCCGTGCAACATGACTTTATGGCCAATGGTGACATGCGGTCCGATCACCAGCGGATAACCGGGATCTGTGTGCAGCACCGAACCGTCCTGTACATTGGAGCCTTCGCCGATGGTGATTTGGTCGTTGTCACCGCGCACCACGGCGTTGAACCATACGCTGGCGTCCTGCTTCAGCAGCACATTACCCATCACCGCAGCCGTATCCGCGACCCAGTAGTCGCCTTCGGCCCGAACTCCTACACCATCCAATTCGTACAACATGTTGTCCCCTAGACATCAAGTGATCACTGCATGCACCTGACACGGTGGCTGCCCCTAGCGGACATGGTAATCAAGCCGGGGCAATACAACCACAGCAAAGGCGACCACCTCCCCCGAAAGCATCACATGTAGGTATACTGTGACCATGAATTTTTGCAGTGCCTGCGGCGAATCCGTAGATTACAAGGTGCCGGAGGACGACACGCGCGAACGCGCCGTGTGCAACAGCTGTGACACCATCCACTATCAAAACCCCAAAGTGATTGCAGGCACCCTGCCAATTTGGGGAGATCAGGTTCTGCTGTGTAAGCGCGCTATTGAACCGCGCCGAGGCTATTGGACGTTGCCTGCAGGCTTTCTGGAAAACGGCGAAACCGCGGAAACCGGTGGTGCCAGAGAGACCATGGAAGAAGCCAACGCCACGGTGGAAAACCCCCAGCTCTATACGGTGTTTAGCCTGCCGCATATCTCGCAGATCTACATGTTTTTCAAAGCAGATTTGGTTGGACCGACGTTCAGCAGCGGTTCCGAATCCCTCGAGGTCGCGCTGTTTTCGGAACAGGATATTCCCTGGGACGAACTGGCTTTTCCCGTCATCAACAAAACGCTAACGCGCTACTTCGCTGATCGCGCCGACCAAGCGTTTCCCGTGCACTACGAAAATCTTGAATTTCGCCGCCGCTAAACCCTTCGCCTGACCTTCTGCGTGGCCCTAAAACAGGCGGCGCGCATTGCGGAACAGGCGCAGCCAAGGCCCGTCTTCACCCCAGCTCGGATCCTGCCAGACATTTTGAATGCTGCGATAGACCCGCTCCGGATGAGGCATCAGCGCCAATACCCGACCATCGGCAGCGGTCAGTCCGGCTAGGCCATCTGGCGCACCATTGGGGTTATCTGGGTAACGACTGGCCACCTGATACTGCGCATCAACGTAGCGCAAGGCCGCCTGCTGCCGCTGTTCCACCATGGCGAGATCGCCGTCGCGAAATTCGGGGCGCCCTTCTCCGTGAGCAACGGCAACCGGTATGAC
>JAACDS010000378.1 GCA_009936895.1 Pseudomonadota bacterium | reverse complement strand
TGACTTCCCTTTACGTTAACGTCAATAAGAACTTTATCTAAACGATCGGATAAGAGAGGGTGCTGAATGAATCCTTTCGCGCTGAGGCTGGCCGCTAAACGAACGGCTTGATTCAGGCGGAGGCCGCGCTCTGCCGCGTGTGATTCATGACTCTGCGGCGCAGAGTTTTATCGATGTCTAATGCCAGCAGCGCGCGCAGTTCATCGGAAGCGCTGGCGATGAACGCGTCATCAAAGGGGCCCATAGTCGTGAGAGGTCTTACTGCGACCTGGGTGTAATTAATCAGTATGGCCACCCTAGGCTGGTCGTCATGATTGATGGCGGTGCGGTGCCACAGTAAACCGTGGCTGACCACAGCATCACCGGCATCGCCGGTGGCCTGAATGGCGTGTTCTTCAAAACGCTCGATGTTTGGGGCACCTTTCCACTGTTGGCTGCCTGGAGCGACCCAGGTGCCACCGTTGTGTTCGGTAAAGGGTTCCATCATCCATATCACCTGCATCATCAGTGCGGGGTCTACGGGCAAGCCTGGATTCATAGCCCAATAGGGATAATCCACGTGCAGTCCGCCCGGTGGGCAGTTGGGTGGCAGGACTCGAGCGGATACGGCACCCAAGGTTGCATCGTCACCCAGCAGCTTGTGTGCCAAACCCAGCAGTGTGGGGTTTGTCACCATATTTTGGATGATTGGACCCCAATGTAAAATGTTGCGGATGGCGATTTGGCCGTTTTGATCCACTCCTTCGTCCAGCCGCGTAAGCGTTAAGTCTCTTACGGCGGCGGCCTCTTGAGCTGAAATGACGCCGCGCAATTGATGGTAGCCATTGCCTTGCAGTAAATCGTTGTAAGCGTCGTCAGTCATAAAACCGCCCTTGGTGTTGTATACGTTGGCCGTATCTGACTCCGTAAGGCGTCAGTACGTGTGCTCTGGAGTTGTTCCAAGATCCCAGATTATGACTGTCGCGCCAAGCAACGCAACAAAGGCGACGAGGGCAACGGCGAACAACGCAGCGGCGTATAAGAATGCGCGTTCGGGAGGCACCTGCATGATGGTTCCGGTCCCAAGAAAAAGAAGATAAATGCAGAAGCAAGCGACGGCTGTGCCAACCACGATATCGAGCTACAACATCGAGAGCCCATCTCGGTCTTGACCGCCGCGGGTCGAGCCTCTCTACTGGAACTTCTTTATCTCTGGATGCTGATCGATGGAAAGCAAACGCAAAGGACCGCTTGAAGACCTCACCATTATCGACTGCACTCGGGCACTTGCCGGGCCCTTTGGCGCCGGTTTGCTGGCTGACATGGGGGCGCGGGTGATCAAAGTCGAACCACCGTCCGGAGACGGTTACCGCAACATCCCGCCGTTCTTGTCGGATCATGCGAAGCCTCACGAAGAACTGGATGCCGGAACGGACTTTGGGGCACCGTTCGCTGCGGTTAATCGCAACAAGCGCAGTGTCTGTCTGGATCTGAAGAACGCGGGGGACAAGGCTGTTTTTCTGCAGCTCTGTGATCAGGCGGATGCCGTACTGGAAAATCTGCGTGCCGGCGTAATGGATCGTCTGGGTTTGGACTATGAAGTGATCGCCGAACGTAACCCGAAAATTGTCTATGCCTGTGTTCGCGGCTTTGGTGACCCGCGTACCGGGGAGAGTCCCTATGCGCACTGGCCCAGTCTTGACGCCGCGGCTCAGAGTTTTGGCGGTTTGGTGCACGCTAACGACGGCTTGGTGACGCCGGCGATTGCCGATATTTTTCCGGGCACGCTGATGGCTCTTGGGGTGGTGTCAGCCATTCACAGTGCCCAGCGATCCGGCAAGGGTCAGTTTCTCGATGTGGGTATGTATGACGCCATGTTGGCTTTTCAAAAGAGCGCAGTAGCTCAGTACGGTTTTACCGGCAAACCCAATCCCGCGGGTCTGCAGCGCGCTATGACGCTGTATCCCTTTGATCTGTTTCCCACGAAGGACGGCCGCATCGCCATCGCCGTTGGCCAACCGCGCCACTGGGATCTGCTTTGCGCCGCCATGGATCGCCCGGATTTGATGGATGACGAACGCAGTTTTTCCAACGAGGCGCGTTTGGCGAATGTGGATTGGGTTGAGGAACAGATTTGTGGGTGGACGCGCAATCTGTCTCGTCAGGACATCATGACGAAATTGGATGGCGCGATCCCTGTTGGCCCGGTGCAAACCATGGAAGACGTATATGTTGATCCGCACGTAAGCGCGCGAGGTATGTTGGAAACTTGCGAGCCTGCTGGTGACAATCCGCCGATTTCTTTAGCGGCGAGTCCAATCAAATTTCTAGACACGCCAACGTCGTTGTATCAAAGACCGCCTAATTTAGGCGAGCACAACGCCGAAGTGCTTGCCGAGTTCGGTATTGAGGCGCCGGTGCCGAAGGATCATTAATTGCGGGGTTGTCCGACCTATGGTCGAGCACCCTAAAATGCTTTAGCGTTGGGACATTGTTGGAGAGAGACGTCGATGCACACACTGGTTGATCCTTTAAAGCGGGCCTTGCAGATCAGGCCTCAAGGGCTAGCACTTATTGACGGGGACCGTGAGGTGACTTACGAAGAGCTGGCTCATCGTTGTTCCTTGTTAGTGGGAGCGTTGCGACATTTGGGAGCCGAATCCGGTTCTCGGGTTGCGATTCTGGCGAATAACGGTTTTCAGTATTTTGAGGCGTATTTGGGCATACCCGCCGGTGGCATGGTTGTTGTCCCGCTGAACACCCGGCATGCGATGCCGGAATTGGTTTACGCACTCAAAGATTCTGGCGCCAATATTTTGATCACGGATCGCTCCGATTTGGGCGAATTGGCAGATGTGGTTGAACACGTTATTTCGCTGTCTGATCGTTACGAGACGATATTGTCCGAGGCGGAGCCCGCTGCCTTGGGCGAGGGCCTTGCCGAAACCGATTTGGCTGGACTGTTTTATACCGGCGGCACGACCGGTGCCAGTAAGGGTGTGATGCTGACGCATCGAAATTTGATCGCGAACGCCCTGAACTGGTTGGCCTCGGTGCCCCAGACAGAAAATGATCGCACCTTGGTCATGGCCCCGATGTTTCATGCAGCGGGGTCCAACGGCATTCTTGCGGCGATATGGCAGGGCTCTTTGCAAGTACCCTTGGGTACATTTGATCCCGCTGCAGTGCTGGATCTGATCGAGAAACACCGTATCAATATCACCCTTGGTGTGCCCTCCATGCTGGCAGCCATGGCGGAAGAGCAGCACGCGAATCCGCGTGATACCAGTAGCTTGCAAGTGCTGACCCATGGCGGTTCACCCATCGCCACGGAAGTGATTCGTCGTGCCAGCTCGGCGTTTCCATCGGCTCAGATGATTGAGGTTTACGGGGCCACAGAAACGTCACCCTTGGCAACCTTGCTGGGCCACGAAGAAACGCTGATGGACAATGTTCTTGCAAGAAGCTGCGGCCGCGCGGTGGTTGGCTGCAATATTACGGTACGTGATGCGGAGGGCAATGAAGTGCCAAGGGGTGATGTCGGCGAGGTGGTCGTTGCCGGTACCAACATCATGAAAGGCTACTGGAACAAACCCGAACAAACTGCCGCAGTACTAAAACATGGCGGCTACTGGACCGGCGATCTGGGGTATCTAGACCCCGAGGGATACTCATTTCTGGTAGACCGCTCAAAAGACATGATCGTCAGCGGCGGCGAAAACGTCTACTCCACGGAAGTCGAAGACATTTTGTATCGCCATCCGGCGATTCTGGAAGCGGCAGTATTTGGCGTGCCAGACGATAAGTGGGGTGAAGCTGTACACGCGGTTGTGGTGCCTCGACCTGAGAGCCCGCCGATTGATCCTGCTGAACTGATCGCTTTCTGTCGCGAGCATATTGGCGGCTACAAGGTGCCTAAGGGCATTGATATACAGTTTGAACCCTTGCCGAAGTCTGGGCCAGGCAAGGTGCTGAAACGCGAGCTGCGGGCACCATTTTGGGACGGCGCGGATCGAGCCGTCAACTGACCGAGGCCGACGACGATGTTTCTAAGGTAGCTCGAATGAGGAAGAGAGAGGTCGGGTATGAAAGAGATTTTTGATCGTATTTTTGAGCGCAATCGCCTTAACCGAAGATTGCACTGGACCACCATCGCATCGGAAAAGGTGCTACTGGCCATTATTGGCTTACTGTCGGTAGTCGCCAGTGGGCAGTACATTTGGGGCATGTTTGAGGTTGGGGTCATTACTCTGGCCGATCTGTTTCTGCTGTTCATCTACGTTGAGATCATCGGCATGATCGGAGCCTTCTACTCCACCAACCGCATTCCTGTAACCCTGCCGATTATTATCGCCATTACCGCACTGTGCCGCTTGATCATCATGCAGAGTAAGGACATGGAGGCTTTGACGCTGATTGCCGAAGCCGCTGCCGTGCTCATTTTGAGCGCAGCGGCGTATTTGATGAGCCTCAAAGATAAGCTGAGCCAAGACAAACTCAAGCAAGAGCGCGATGCAGCTGAGAAGAGTGACCTGCTCGACAAATCCCTTGATGAGTAGCGGCAGGCAGTGAGCGTGGGTTGCACTTACCTTTTCCACAGGTAGTAGACCGCTGGTAAAATCAGCAGGGTCGATAGAACGGCGCTGATCATCCCCCCGACCATGGGGGTCGCCAAACGACTCATAATTTCCGAACCTGTACCCGAACCCATCATGATGGGTAACAGGCCTGCAATGGTCGCGCAGGCGGTCATCAAGACAGGCCGCACACGAAGCCCGGCGCCAGCCATGATGGATTCTTTCAGTGCATCGTCGGTCAAACCCTGTTCTGTATCCCACGCCCGCTGCCAACTTTGGTTTAAGTAGACCAACATGATCACGCTGGTTTCAACGGCGACACCGGCGAGTGCGATAAACCCGACCCCCACCGCGATAGAAAAGTGGTAGTCCTGCCAGTAAATCAGCCAGACGCTGCCGACGAGGGCCAAGGGTAGAATGCACAACAAGACTGCAATTTCGGCAAACCTTTTGAAATTCAGAAACAGCAGCAAGGCAATGATCACCAGGGTGAAGGGCACCACATAGGTCAGTTTTTCCTTGGCTCGTAACATGTATTCGTACTGTCCAGACCAGCTAATCGAGTAGCCCGGAGGCAGCTCTAGCTCCTTGCTGACTCTTGCCATCGCTCGATCAACATAACCGCCGACATCGGTGGTCTCGATGTCCACGAGAACCCAGCCATTGATACGCGAATTTTCGCTTTTGATCGTGGCGGGTCCATCCTCGATAGAGATGTTGGCTACGTCGCCCAGGGCAATACGTTGACCGGTAGGCGTCACGACCGGTAACAAGGCGAGCTGTTCAGGGGAGTCTCGGTAGGATTGTGGGTAGCGGATATTGACCGGATAGCGTTCGAGGCCTTCGACGGTCTGAGTGACGTTCACCCCGCCGATTGCCGATGAAATCACCTGCTGCACATCGGCAATGTTCAAACCGAATCGCGACGATTTCTCTCGATCAATGTCGACCTTGATGTAGCGGCCTGCGGCGACTCGTTCGGAATACACGGAGCTCGTGCCGGGCACGTCCGCTAGAATGTTTTCCAGTTGCTGCCCAATACGTTGAATGACATCCAGATCTGTCCCCGCGACTTTGATACCAACCGGTGTTTTGATCCCGGTCGCCAGCATGTCGATTCGGGTTCTGATTGGCATAACCCATGTGTTGGTTAGGCCAGGAAGCTGCACCAGAGACGCCAATTCCTGCTTGAGGGACTCCGGGGTAACACCGTCACGCCATTCACTGCGGTCTTTGAATTGGATAAAGGTCTCGATCATGGTTAAGGGTGCCGGATCCGTAGCGCTTTCCGCCCGGCCGACTTTGCCGAACACGGTTGCAACCTCGGGCACGGTGCGAATTAACTTATCGGTTTGTTGTAGCAGCTCTCGAGCCTTGCCGATGGAAATACCGGGGTAGGTGCTCGGCATGTACATCAGGCCGCCTTCATCCAATGGCGGCATGAACTCATTGCCGATCTTGGTCATCGGCCAAAGAGTGGACGCCAGAATCACTAACGCGATTGCGACAGTGCTCTTGGGATAGACGAGGACCTGCTTTAGCACCGGCAGGTAGGCGGCACCGAGGAAGCGGTTAACAGGGTTTTTCTGTTCCGGTCTGATTTGTCCTCGTATGAATAAACCCATCAAAACCGGCACAAGCGTGATGGTAAGCCCGGCGGCGGCAGCCATCGCGTAACTTTTGGTATAGGCCAGGGGTGTAAACAGACGTCCCTCCTGGGCCTCAAGGGTGAAGACCGGGATGAAACTTGCGGTAATGATCAACAGACTGAAAAACAATGCCGGGCCAACTTCCGATGCGGATTGCGCCACTATTTGCCACCGATTTTCTGGGGTAAGAGGCGTTCGTTCCATATGTTTGTGCATGTTTTCGATCATGACAATTGCGCCATCAATCATGGCCCCAATGGCGATGGCGATGCCGCTCAAAGACATGATGTTGGCGTTGATACCCTGCAGCTGCATGACGGTGAATGCCGCGAAAATGCCGACGGGGAGACAGACGACGGCGACCAAGGAGGACCGAATATGAAATAAGAATGCGGCGCAAACTAGGGCGACGATGCCAAGCTCTTCCAACAATTTGCGCCACAGGTTGCTGACGGCATCTTCGATTAGCGTTGACCGGTCGTAGACCGTGACGATCTCTACCCCCTGAGGCAGGCCACGTTTCAGCTCGGCCATTTTGGCCTTAACCCCGCGAATGGTCTGTTCCGCATTCTCACCGCATCGCATCACGATGATGCCGCCGACGGTCTCGCCCTTGCCATCGAGTTCGGCAATGCCGCGACGCATTTGTGGTCCCAGGGTGATCTGCGCCAAATCCTTCAGCCGCAGCGGCGTACCGTTTTCATTGAGGCCAAGGGGGACATTGGCTAGGTCATTGGCGCTCTGCAAATAGCCGGTGGCTCGCACCATGTACTCGGCTTCGGCCATCTCCACGACCGAGGCCCCGACTTCCTGATTTGCCCGTTTGATTGCGGTTTGAATATGCGACATGGGAATGCCGAAGGCGCGCAATTTTTCCGGGTTCACGGTGACCTGGTACTGTTTGACCATACCGCCGACGGCGGCGACCTCTGATACGCCCGGCACGGTCTGCAGCTCGTACTTGAGGTACCAATCTTGAATCGAGCGTAGCTGGCTGATATCGGTTTGACCGGTAGGATCCGTGAGGGCATAGACATAGACCCAGCCAACCCCGGTTGCATCCGGCCCCAGCTGGGGCTTGGCGTTGACGGGCAATGACGGGGCGACCTGGCTGAGGTATTCCAGAACGCGGGAGCGCGCCCACTACAAATCGGTATCTTCGTCGAAAATCACATAGGTGTATGAATCCCCAAAGAAGGAATAGCCGCGCACGGTAACCGCGCCCGGTACCGAAAGCATGGCTGTGGTGAGTGGGTAGGTTACTTGGTCTTGAACCACTTGGGGGGCTTGCCCGGGGTAGCTGGTTTTTATAATGACCTGCACGTCGGACAGATCGGGAATGGCATCTACGGGCATGTTTTTCAGGGAGAACATGCCTCCGCCCACCACGAGGGCTGTCGCCAAGAGGACTAGGATCCGGTCGTGCAGAGACCAGCGAATGACGGATTCAATCATTGTCATTCTCCATTTCATGGCCCTTGGATGGCTCGTTCTTCATGGTCGAGTGATTCATGGTCGAGTGATTCATGGTCGAGTGATTCAT